>JBPCVD010000107.1:0-16544 GCA_051010815.1 Rubripirellula sp. | reverse complement strand
AGTCTCACCAGCGTTGTCACGAAGTTTCGCAGTGTGTTCTCCAGCGTTTTCACGGCGGCTCACAGTGTTTTCACGAGCGATCGCAGCTCACGGTAGCCGTGTATCGGGCGAAGAGAGTCGGAGTGTCCGACGGATCGAATCGGGCAAACCAATTTTCAAGCGACTGCCATAACGCCGCTAGATTTCATTCGATTTCTCTGCGGAAGCGGGCGGCCCGAAAATGTTTTGGGCATTTCCTATTGACCGTTTTCCGTGGATGGGAACAATCTCCGCACCGGTGAAGCAATGATTGCTCGCCGTGCAGTAGTGGAACTACTGTGAAACCGAATCGACACGATGAGCAGGGAGGCCATCATGCATCACGGAATCGACCGTACAAATACGGCTAATACGAAATCCGTCTTTTCGATTGGCGAGCAATCGACAATCAAAATTGCGTCCGAGACTCTCGACTCCGAAGTCGATGCTCCATCTTCAACGAGAGAGCTACGCGAGATCTTGCCAACGGCACGGTTCTTTGGTGGCAAAGACATCTCGTTTCACTCAATTGCTGAGTCCGCGGCTACCGCAAACGAGGGTGAGCTGGTCGTTTATCGGATTGGCATCGACTGTCCATCACGACTGGTAGCGGACGCTATGGCGAGAGGTGCGGCTGGCATCCTCACCGAGCAGTTGCTTCCCTGCCCACTGCCTCAATGCATCGTTGGCGATCTCGAGCTCGCGATGGGCGAGTTGGTAGCTGAAGATCTTGGCCACCCCGATCGCCAACTCTTGACTGTCGGCATCATTGGCAACGCTGGAAAAACGACGACGGCGTTGCTGGTCTCTTCCCTACTCCGCAGCACCTCGGTGCGCACGGCGTACCAAACCGACCTTGGAGAAAGTGACGGGATCGTTCAGTCGACCTCGCAAGAGGGGCTGCCCAGCGGTCGCCAACTGATCGAGTGGCTCGCCGACGCAAACGACAGTCAGTGCCGCGCCGCAGTCGTCGAACTCTCCGAGGAACAAGCGCGACACGGTCACTACGACGCGATCGAATTCGACATGATCGTTGTCACGGGTAACTCCTCCTGCGACGATGACTTTGGTCCCTCAGGACTGCAATGCGTACTCGAGCGTTTAGCCCAAGATGGTGTCGTGGTCGCTCCGGCGGACGATACCGCTGCCATGCGTACGATTCTGGACGCGGGCGTACGAATGGTCAGCTACGGCGTGCGAAAATCGGCTGACTTGTCGGCAAAAATCATCGACCAATCGGGCGGTATGTCGACTCTGTTGGTTACGCATCACGACACAACGGCAGTCATGGAAACCAGTCTTTGTGGTCCCGCCATGGCAGCCAACCACGCAGCGGCTGCTATGGTCGGCCTGTTGGTCGCCGAACCGCTCCACGTGGTCGTTGAGAAACTCAGTCAGCTTCGAACCGTACCGGGACGGGGCCAATGCCTGGAGAGCTTCGAGCACGCAAATGTGATCATCGATGCGGGTGGCTCGCCAGAGCGAGCAAAGTCAGCGCTTCGAACCTATCGATCAATGAAGACTACTGGCCGACTTTGGTGTGTGCTTGCGATCGACGCAAACCTTTCCCCGGAATCGCTGGCTCACTACGGCACGCAGCTCGAACGCTTTGGCGAACAAGTGGTCGTGACCGCCAACTCGGCATCTCGTTCGAAATTTCTCGCGGCCTCGCACCACGTGCTTGACGGCGTCGAACGTTGCGCAGCCTTCCGTCTTGTCGCCAGTCGTAAACGGGCCATCGAGTGGGCAATCGCTGAAGCAGCCCCCAACGACACCATTCTGTTCCTCACGGGCGAGACACATCAATCGGCGCATCAACGACGCACCGATCTCGAGCAAGTCACGCAGTGGATCAATGAAGCCCGAGAGCAATCAGACCAGGTTAGCGAACGACCGAAACTCTCCATTTTCGGCTAGAGCCGAATCGACCCTAGCAAAACGCTCCCTGGAATCCATGAATGCAAGATCCAACCGATTTCAGCGAAGCCTCGTGTCAGCAGTTGGTCAAACAATGCACCATCAGCGTTTGCCACTCGATCCACTGGGCTAGCTGACATCGCTCGGAGCTCTCGCCTTTCGCACGACTGCAAGCGTCGACAAAACTATCGGGATCGTCGTAGTCACCCTCGGCGCGTTCGGCAATCACGTCAAACGCCGGGTGCTCGCCAACCCTGCGAAACCAATACTTGGAATTGCCAAAGTCGCCTTCGCGTCGATGCATGATCCCATGCCAAAAACTCCCTTCCGCGGATGAGATGTCCTGACTGAGGGTATGGCTACGATCGAGATCTCCAGCCAACAGCCACAGACCGCTCGTGCACAAACGCCGCTGCAAATCCGTCAGTGACGAAACCTCCTGAAGCGGATCCGTGCGGAGGATTTCGGCCAATTTGGGATCCTCCGGCCCGTCCCCGAGCCCCGCCATCGGAGCAGCTTCGATCGCGGCGGTAAGCACCGCAGGGAATTCCGCGAAATCGGCGGCGGCAAAGGAATCGAGCTGAGGCATGAATCGGAACTCCACGTCAGAAGGGGCTGGAACTGCGAAGGCTACCGATCCCGAACGCCGATTGCTAGACTACAGCTCGAAGCTGTTGAGGATTCCCCACCGCGGTTCGGCGCGAGCCGCTCAGTGACTAGACTCACAGTTGATCCTATCCACACGCCCTTCTTTGTTGACGATTCCGATGAGCACCGGCGACAATCCGGCATCCCCTGCGGACGACCAAAATCAATCCCTGCCTGCATCCGATGCAGCATCCGAGCCATCCGCTGACGCCTCGCTGCCAAAGCGAACCGAGGACAGTGCCTCGGCTTCGGCCGAGCAGGTCATCGCGGAACAGCCAGCCACGGCATCAACGGAGGAATCGGCTGAAAAACCGGCGCCGCTTACCAAGCTAGCGCGATCCGGTGGGCCTTTGGCGGCTCGCGGACTTGGCGTGGCCAAACCTGCCTCTCCCTCGGTCAGCACCGAAGATCTTGAGAAGTCCGCCACCAACCAGGGTGAGAAAGGCGGATCAAAACCCAAAAAGAAGCACCCTCGCCCCCGCGTTGCGGGCGACAAGGAAGCTCCCAAACGACCGCAGCAACAAACTGGCGCCAAAAAGATCTCGGTGCCAAATGCGCGGCACGCGTTGCCGGATGATATCCAAGCCGAATTGGATGCTGAATTGGCCGCAGCTGACGTCGAAGCGATGCTCAGCGGGCCTGCGGGGATGGCGAATCGCGCCGAACCTCTGGTCGATGGGTCGAGCGTCCAAGGACAAGTCCTGAAGATTCACGATGACAACGTTTTCATTGCGCTCGGTGGACCTGACGAAGGTGTCGTCCCGTTCGTACAGTTTGAGGCGGAACCAAGTGTCGGTGACGCGGTAGAAGTCATCGTGCGTGGAATCAGCCGGGAAGACGGTCTATACGCACTGAGTTTGCCTGGCGGAGCCGTCGAGGTCTCAGACTTTGAAGACCTCGAGGAAGGTGCCGTCGTGCAAGCCGTCGTGACCAAGAGCAACTCTGGCGGACTTGAATGCAAGGTTGGCGGCGTGAAAGGCTTCATTCCGATTAGCCAGATCAGTGAGTATCGGGTTGAAGACACGAGTGAATTCGTCGACCAAAGATTCCTTTGCGTTGTCACCGAGGCGAACGCCAAACGTGGCAACCTTGTTCTCAGCAGGCGAGCCGTTCTCGAACGAGAGCGTGAAGAGAAGCGGAAAGAGCAGCTGGAAAAGATTGAGGCGGGCCACCAGATGGAGGGCACTGTCCGAACGATCAAAGACTTCGGAGCGTTCGTCGACCTGGGCGGACTCGATGGCTTGATCCACATCAGCAAGCTCAGTTGGGACCGCGTGAAGCACCCAAGTGATGTCCTGGAAGTTGGCCAGAAGGTCATGGTCGTGATTGACACGATCGACAAAGAGACGGGAAAGATCTCCCTTTCTTACCGTGACTTGCTCGACAACCCGTGGGACACCGCAGAGCAAGAGTTCGGCGTGGGCTCCGTTCACAAAGGAACAGTGACACGGATCGCTGCGTTCGGTTGTTTCGTCAAGCTAGGCTCGGGAGTCGAGGGTTTGGTGCACATCAGCGAACTCGCTCATCACCGTGTCTCGAAAGTCGATGCCTTTGTCAGCGAAGGACAGGAGGTCGAGGTCAAAGTATTGAGCTTCGACCGCGACGCCCAGAAAATCGGTTTGTCGATCAAGGCAGCGCAGCAGCAGCCCGAAGAGACCAACGCGAAGCCAGAGGACGAGGCTCCCGAACCACCGCGCGAAGTCGCCGTCAAAGCCTCTCATTCCGGTCCCCTCAAGGGAGGAAACAACCGGGATGCGGGTGGAGAGCGATTCGGCCTGCGTTGGTAACACCTTTGGTGAACTGCGGATGACGTGAATCGATCCTCAGAACCGTCACAACTGGCCTGTATGCACAGGCCACCCTATTTTTCCCGATGCGGAATCGCGGCCCAGCGTGAGGCTGGACATTACACTGCGGCTCGGTTCTGCCACTCAAACCGGGACGGTACAAGTGCATCTGTACTTCTTTCTTGTCGTAATCGTATCTCTGAGCTGCGGCTCTCTGCCGCCGGCAGACGTCTCCCCAACTCGGGCCTTGATTGCGACCGCCGGCATGCTCGCTGCCTGGATCTTGCTGTGTCACGTCGGCGCTAGAATGTGCGCCGTTCAAGTTCGCAAAGAGAACCTCGACCCAATGGTTGGCGCGAATTTGCTCGAACGCCAACTTTCCGCATTTCGCTGGTTGGGCCTGGGCGTCGTCGTGCTGTGCCTGGCCGGATTCGGACTCGCGCGAACACTCGATTCGATTCCGGTCTTGCAAGACTCTATCTTTCTGCAAGCGATCATCCTGCTAACGCCAGCCGTCGCGATCACCGCCGGCACCTGGTCGGCCGAACATCGCTACGGTGTTCTGCTTGGCTATACGGAACGAGGCATCGGCAATCACCTGAAATCGGTTTGGCAACTCTTTCGCGGCGGCATTGCTTGGCTGATCGGCCCCGTGTTGATTTTGCTGGCTCTTTCCGACTTGATAACGTTGCTGCCCATTAGCGAAGCTTGGGCCGGCGGATTGACGGCAGCCATGATTCTGTTGTTTGTACCGCTCGGATTGCCGTGGCTGATCCGTCACCTTTTCAAGACGTCGCCAATGTCCGAACCGACCGAGGCGTGGGTTTGCGAACTGATGTCGGCAGCCGGATTACGACGAACACGAGCGGTGCGATGGAACACCGGTGGCCGATCCTTCAACGCGATGGTCGCCGGATTCATTCCTCCACTTCGCACTCTCCTCATCTCCGATAGGCTGATCGACGAGCTTCCTCGCGAGCAAATGGCGATGGTCGTGCTTCACGAGGCGGCGCATCTTCGTCGGCGCCATGTGCCACTGCGAATGATCACCATCATTCCCGCATGGGGCGCCGGAGCACTCGTCACACGTATCGCTGGCGAACAAACCTGGGCTGTCGCCGCTGGAAGCGTTGTCGGAATTCTTTTGACAATGTTGATTCTGCGTATCGTGGCTTACCGAACGGAGTACGACGCTGACGTACAAGCCTGCAAGCTGGCCGTTGAGATGAACGGCCGCGTCAACTGCGTCCCTTCCACGTACGAACACGCGTCGGACGTGCTATCGGCCGCACTGCTGCGTGTCACGTTCGATCACCCGGGCGCGAGAAAAGCGACCTGGCTTCACCCCGGTGTCGCCGACCGAGTGGACTGGATGCGACGCCAGCGCGAAGTCCCGATCGCCAGCAAAACAACCGCCGGGACCATCGCGAATCCCGCATAACGGTGCACGCGAATCAGTTCGTGCATCTCATCCGTTGATGGAATCGGCAGCATACAAAGGAAGATCGAGCCGATGGTGATGATGCCGCTAAGGATCAGCAACCAGAAGCCCAATCGCTGCATCCCGCCGGAACGATCGCTGCGTAGATTTCGACTCAGGTAGAGCAACGCGAAAAGGGGCAAGGCGAACACCAACGCACCGCTCGCCATCATGTGCAGGAGCAACGCGGTTCCTCCCAGCGGTCCCTCTCGAAGCGCCGGGAGTGCCGTTGCCGTCAACAACGCGATGATCAGCACGAGCGCCAACAAACAGATTCGGTCCAACCAAGTTCCCATCTTTGTTCCTTCGCTTACGCCGCCTTGCCAACCAAACGAGACGCCATTGCGCCGACTCCCACCATCAAGATCATCAGCAAGACCACAATCGATCCGCCAATGATGTACTTGAAACTCTTTCGACCGCGGAACAACTCATTCCAGGCTAGTCGCTGATCTAAGTCGACTCCTTGCAGGGAAGCCATCGTGATCGGATCACCTTGATCCGGACCTGGACCGATGGCCGAGACGGTCGACGCGAATATTTCCCCCTCTTCCGAATGACATTCGGTGCAACCGGCAACGCCCAATGACCATCCGGCAGGACGAACATTGTGAGCCATCGGCCAGCTCACCATTGCCGTCGCTCGGTCGTCACTGACTTCAGTCGCCTTCAAAGTATCCTCTTCGCCGCCTCGCATATAAACCGATCCGGCCGAAACATAAACGGCGGTCCCGGACTTGCTTTTCTCGATCGCCTCCAGTGCAGCGTAGACCTTCTCATTGAAGGCGGAACGACCCTCTTCCTCCTGAGCATCCTCGACCTTCTGAATTTCCTCTTCGGTCCACTCCTCGGGTTCAACGCGAGCCCGATCGTCGCCGAGAATTTTCTTCAGATCACTGCTGCTCATTTTCGGCATCAACACCTCTTCGACGAAATCCTTCCGGACTCGCAATGCACGCCGTGTCAGATCATAGGACTCGACCGGCGACAACGGCGTCACTTTCCCGTCTTCCATCGTTCCCCAAAACGCCGGCCACATCGTCCGCTGCGGATAAACACGTCCATCGTCGCCTTCGAGATACACGGGACCAAGAATCGCGGGCAACTCCGCGCCAGTGCGATGCCCCTTCTCACCGAGGCCATGAGCCAGCGACGTCATGATTCGCACCGCTTCCTGACGAGGAACAGGACCTCCGTGACAAGCAGTACAAGACAACTTTTCAAAATGAACCGGTGGTAAGCCAGCGTGCAACGGACGTGGCGAGCCGAGTCGTCCAGCACGTGCAAACACATCCTCACCCACTTCCTCGGCATCGGGGTCTTCCCCCAGGTGGCAGCCCTCGCACGAGAGCGTCGAGACATCGCGTCCGCTCGGGTTTTCTTCGCCGCTGAACCCGCGAACGATGTGGTGATCGATTCCGTTGCGATGACAATCAACGCAAACCATGCCGGCTCGTAAGTGAACGTCTTCGTCGTGAACCCAACGCTGGTCGATCCCGTCGACTCCAACCGTTCGATTGCTGTGGCACTGGTAGCAAGCGTTCGAGGTCGGCTCACGGATGAGGTCCATGAAGACAGTGCCGTCGGGCGAAAACTTCGCCGGGTCATACGATACTTTCGGCAACTTCTCGAGCGTTGCATCGTCCTCGGGATCTGAACCATCCTTGATGCGAGATACATTGCCATCGATTACGCCTAAGTGGAGTCCCGCGGTCGGCGCCCATGCAAAATTCTCTTCGACGATCTGATCTCGACGGGCATTGAAGTCATAGGCTCCGCTGACCGCATGACACACCATGCAATCGATTTCCAGGTCGCCGCTCAACGGCCAGCGTGAATACTCGTCATTCGAAGCCTCGTCCGCAGTCGAATCAGCTTCCTCTTCCGCAGCCGCCGCTTGATCCTTCTGTGGCTGTTCTTCGGCCGGACGCATATTGCCCCCGGGTATCCTGCCTCCAAACTGTTTGGTCATTTCCCACGGTGTCAGCCCAATCGACTTTGGCGAATAGGTGTGCGTCCAGTCGCGATAGGAAAGGGGCAATTGCGTGCCGGTCTTCGGGTCCGTCCAAATCCAGGGCTCGCCTTCCCGGCCATCCATGGAATCAGGTGAAAAGGCATTGAAGTGCCAACCATGAGCGATCGTTTCGTAGTCGTGACAGCGACCACAGGTGTTTCGCGAGGAAAACGGCTTTGTCGATTCGGACGTGATCTTTCGGTTATCAACGTCGTAAAGATCGATATGGTGCAGGTACCGAGCGTTGCTGTCGCTGTGATATCGATCCGCGGCGTTCGACCGCGGCATCATCATCCCAGCAGCCACCGATATCAGTGCAACGCCCGCGAGGTTGGTCACGACATGATTCACGTTGAGAAGATCCTGGCGAAAAGGAAAGTGAGCAGGAGGAAACAACGGCCACCCCATTCACTCGATTGAGAATCAACACCATACTTTGACTCAAAACAACTTCGGCCGGTAGCTCCTATGGTGGATTTCCCGGCCACCCCATCAAACTTCTGGAGAGAAACCATGGGACGCTCGGGAATCATTACTTTCAAGGGAAATCCCATGACGCTCGAGGGCGACGATGTCGCTGTCGGCTCGCCGGCTCCTGAGTTCACGGTCCATTATGCCGAGGCTGGCATCCAAGCTTTGACGCTCGAAGATCTGAAGGGCAAGCCTTCGATCATCAGCATCGTCCCCAGCTTGGACACTCCCGTTTGCGCCGTGCAAACGAAGAAATTCAATGAAGAGCTTGCCGCGCTGAGCGACAAGATCAACTCTGTCACGGTCAGCCGAGACCTGCCCTTCGCCCAAGCTCGCTTCTGCGGTGCTGAGGATATCAAGCTGCGAACGGCCAGCGACTACCAGACGCACGAGTTTGGCACCGCGTACGGCGTGACGATCGAAGAGCTCAAGCTGTTGACACGCGCGGTCTTCGTGCTCGATGCCGATGGCAAAGTCGCTTACAAGGAGATCGTCGCGGAAGTGACCGAAGAACCTGACTACGCGGCGGCCATGGCTGCCTTGCGAATGCTTGTTTAATCACATTCGTCCTGGATTCTCGATTCTCCTCGTGTTCGCTCGACCAAGCGGGGAGAAAGCGAACCACGTCTCAGGTTGCCCGGATTCATGAACCGCATCGTTGTTGCCGCCCTCTATCGCTTCGTGCCGCTAGAGGATTTCGTCGAATTGCAGCAACCGATCCAACAGCAGTTGGATGCCAACCAAGTTCGAGGGACGCTGCTGTTGGCCGGTGAAGGCATCAACGGCACGGTCGCGGGAACACGCCAGGGGATCGATTCACTGCTCGAGTATCTGCGGCGGGATCCACGTCTGGCGGACCTCGATGTCAAAGAGTCGCAATGTGATGAGGTCCCCTTCAAACGTGCTCGAGTCCGCCTGAAAAAGGAAATTGTCACGCTGGGAGTCGATGGCATCGACCCGCTTGATGCGGTCGGCACCTACGTCGAACCCAAGGACTGGAACGAACTGATTGGCGATCCAGATGTGACCGTCATCGATACGCGCAACGATTACGAGGTGGCGATCGGTTCCTTTGAAGGCGCGACCAATCCGGAAACGCAAAGCTTTCGCGAGTTTCCCAAGTTCGTCGACGAATCGCTTGATCCCAGCAAGCACAAAAAAGTGGCGATGTTCTGCACTGGCGGAATCCGCTGTGAGAAATCGACCGCCCTGCTACGGCAACGTGGCTTCGATGAGGTGTATCACCTTCGCGGTGGGATCCTCAAATATTTGGAAGAGGTTCCGCAGGAAGATTCCAAGTGGAATGGCGACTGCTTTGTCTTCGACGGTCGCGTCTCGGTCGGTCATGGTCTGCAAGAGGGCGAACATGTGATGTGCTTCGGTTGCGGGTGGCCGGTGACGACCGAACAGCAGCAGGATCCTCGATTTGTACCCGGGATTCAGTGCCCCCACTGCGAGGGCTCGATCACGGAGGAACAGCGACAGCGTTTCGCCGAGCGACAGCGTCAGATCGACCAGATGGGATCGAAGCGTCCGGACCAATCCTCGGAAGAAGAAGCCTCGGATGCGGAAGCCTCATCCGTTGGATTTCGGACCTCCACAGCCCAAAACTCCCGTCCAAACGCCGCTGAACGAGACGCTGAGGGCTAAGGGCAAGACGAAACTGAGTTCGGGCGTTTTTCCGCTCTTGAGCGACGATTTGGACGCGTCCTTCTTAAAAAGGCCTTTTCCAAGTAAGATTCTCTCTTTCCATTCACAGGATATTCATTCAGGACCTTCGATGACCGTAGAGCTTGCCGACGCGATTGAAATCAAATCCACCCCGTCCGACTTGGACGAAGACGGTTTTGTAAGTATCTGGAACATTGCCGCCGCCTCTTCGGACGGCGATCTGGAACTGACCCGCGCCCTTGCCGCACAGTTCCTCTGCTTTCTGTGCAAACGGGATTGCGATTTTGTCGTGACCAGCACGACCAATGCTGAATATCTCGACGCTTGGTTCGAGCGTGACAACAAGCTGCTCTACGACTGGAATCTCGAAAGCGAGAAGGTCGACGTCGTCGCCCAGCACGCTGAAGTGCCCTACGAGGCCTTTGCTTCGTACTTGGTCAACCAGAAATTCAATCCTAAAACCAAGTACGCGCCACGACGAATCGACCGCGTGGAGTGGTTCCAAAACAAGTGGAGCGTCGGCTAAACCCGGCAACGCGACGGGCGTGGCTGCGATCCTGAATCGAACGGCGAGCCCAGAGCCCAATCCCACTGTTCAAGCGACTGACCACCCACTGTCCAAGCCCAAGCCAAGGGCTTGGAGATCTGGAATCTCTGACGTCAATATTGGTCGCCGAACTCAACGGTGGTCGCCGTACTCAATGTTGGTCACTGGGCTCAATGTTGGTCACTGCGATCAACTTCGTTTCGACGCTCGTCATCTCACGACGCGGAGTCCGCGCGAAGCTGTTCGCGGAGCCAACGCACCTCGCTCGCAATGTCTTCGGAAAGACCGCGATTTCTCATCGACGCTGGCAGGACCGTCCACGCGTACGTTTCGATTTCGAGGTGCCCTGTAAAATCGGTGTCGCTGTGATCGCGAAGGAATCCAAGGCATTCGAGCACGTCAGTCTGGCTGGTCCCTAAATGACCGAAGCGTTCCAAGAATATCGGGACATGAAAGTGGACAACCCAACGGTCATCACCCTCGGCCACGTCCGGCGCCGCTTCAAGATCTTCCAAGAGGGCCGGGAGATCCTCCGCTAGTTCGAAGCTTCCGTCCGATCGACGGCGCCCCGTTTGGTGAAGGTATCGATCCTCAGCGAATTCAGCCAATTGCGTCAACGCTTCGCGCTTTCGTCCCTCCGCCATCGTTTGCCAATCGGCAACCACGGCGCTGCTAACCTGGACCTTACCGATCGAGATGCCCGCCTCCGTGAGACGTTTCAGGACCTCTGCCTGAGGCTCCATCATCACCGCCGAGTGGCAGACGTCATGACAAACGGTCAGGTATCGCCGATGTGAAGAATCGGGAAGGTGAGAATCGAACCAGTCGATCATGTCTTGGGTCGTATCGAGAATGCATCCTGGCTCGGGCTCGATGGCGACCACGATGCGTTTTCCGGTTCGATCCTCCAACGCCTTGAGATGCCCGGCCAGGGTTCGCAAGTTCGCCCCCGCACGCTGCAACATGGCATCACTCATCTCTGTCGTCGGCCAACCGATCGGAAGCGTGCTGATGGACCCCAGAGCCTGTTCCTCAGGCAGCAACTCGACAAGGATATCGGCGAGGCTTCGCGTGTAATCGAGGCGTTCGGTCTGCCACCAAGTGGGTTGATAGACGCGATGCTTCACCACCGGCTGATGAAAATTGTCGAACGGAAATCCATTGATGGTGAAGGCATGCAAGCGACGTTCGCTCAAAAAACGGGCGAACCCCTTTGCTTCGGCCGCCAATTCCGAGGCCGCTTGGGCGGGGATCCAGAGCCCCACACCTAGGTCGTCGTCGCCACTGGCGTCCCGCGCCGGTACGGAGAATTCCTCCAGATTCCGTCGGATCGAAGCAAGATCAACGCCGGCGTGCACGTTGGTGCAATATCCAATCGTCGCAGGGGTGGGTGTCAAATTCGGCACAGGCAGATTGGGCGGCAGCGGGGAGGGGGATGAAAGAGGGCCGTTCCTGCTCAACATTTTAGGATGACCGCCGCGTCTTGGGCGACCCGACTAGAATCGCGGGTGTGGCCGCTGCGACGCCCTTCGCAAATCGCAACCACTTCCCACCAACCAGATGAAGACTGTCTTGTTTTCTAGATGCATCCCAACCCTGCTGGGCCTTGTGCTGACGACCGCATGTGTCCACGCCCAACCCCTTCCCAACACGAAGCATACCGATACCAGCGATCGGTTCTTTCAAATCGAAAGCTGGCTTCCGACGCCCAATGCTCAAAGGACGGCCTCCGGTGCTCCCGGCCCGGCCTACTGGCAACAGCGTGCCGACTACGACATCGACGTCACGTTGGATGACGAGAATCAAAAACTTCGTGGCGTGGCGCGGATCGACTACCACAATCATTCACCCCACACCCTGCGGTACCTTTGGTTGCAACTCGACCAAAACCGATTCATGCCCGACTCTGACTCAGCAATGTCGGGAACCGCACCCTCCTTGTCACCGAGAGTTTCTTTCCAGGCATTGAATTCGATCTTGGCCCGCAAGACATTCGAGGGTGGCTACGACATCGCTTCGGTCGTCGACAGTGCCGGTCAACCGATCACGCATACGATCGTCAAGACGATGATGCGAATCGACTTGGCGCAACCACTTCAGCCCGGAATGTCACGCTCATTCGCAATTCGCTACTCGTTCAACATTCTCAATGCAAAAGTCATTCGGGCTCGGGGCGGTTACGAGTTCTTCGAGGACGACGAAAACTATATCTACGAGATCGCGCAGTGGTTCCCACGTGTCGTTTCCTACACCGACTACACCGGTTGGCAGCACAAACAGTTTTTGGGTCGTGGTGAGTTCACGCTGGAACTCGGCGATTACGTCGTCCGGATCACGGCACCAGCCGACATGATCGTGGCGGCAACGGGTGTCCTGCAAAACCCGCAAGAGGTTCTAAAAGAGGAATGGATCACTCGACTGAGCGAGGCGCGAGACGCGAAACTACCGCGTTTCGTCGTGACTCCGGCTGAGGCAAAAGTGAACCAGTCCGAAAAGAGCGTGCTAAAGAAGACGTGGGTTTTCGACGCGAAGAATGTTCGAGACTTTGCCTTCGCAGCGAGCCGCAAATTCATTTGGGACGCGATGGGTGTCGACGTCGATGGCGAAACGGTCATGGCAATGTCGTACTATCCCAACGAAGCGGAACCACTTTGGAGCAAGTACTCGACAGAGGCGATTGCGCACACGCTGGAAGTCTACGGTCGCTATTCGTTCAACTATCCCTACCCCGTCGCCATCAGCGTGAACGGACCGATCTACGGGATGGAATATCCGATGATTTGTTTCAACGGTCCTCGGCCGGAAAAAGACGGCACCTATAGCAAGGCGACAAAATACGGATTGATTTCGGTCGTCATACACGAGGTGGGTCACAACTTTTTTCCCATGATCGTCAACAGTGACGAACGCCAATGGACCTGGATGGACGAGGGACTCAACACGTTCCTTCAATACCTCACCGAGCAGGAATGGGAGGAGGATTATCCGTCACGCCGCGGTGACCCTGAGCAAATCGTTCCGTACATGCGAGGCGGCAATCAGCGGCCCATCATGACCGGCAGTGAAGAGATCCTTCAGTTCGGACCCAATGCCTATTCCAAACCGGCAACGGCCCTGAACATTCTGCGTGAAACGATTCTCGGTCGGGAATTGTTCGACTTTGCCTTTCGCGAATACGCGAGAAGGTGGAAGTTCAAACGACCGACACCTTCTGACTTTTTCCGAACCATGGAAGACGCATCCGGAATCGATCTGGACTGGTTCTGGAGAGGCTGGTTTTACAGCACCGACCATGTCGACATCGCAATCGACGACGTGCGGCTGTATCAAATCGACGCTGGTGACCCGGATGAGGGAGCCGAGCGCAAGCGAAAGGAACGGGACGAAAAAGAACCGACTCTGTCGAAACAACGAAACGAATCACTCCGCAAGCGGATTGAATGGCAACCTGGGCTCAAAGACTTCTACAACAGCCCCGAATATGACGAACTTGCGGTGGAGGAATCAGCACGGAAAGCTTTTCAAAAGTTCCTCGATGATCTCGATGACAAGCAACGTGCAATGCTGCGTCGCACCACGAACTTCTACGTCGTCACCTTCAAGAACGTCGGCGGGCTTGTGATGCCGATCATCGTTCGCGTCCACTACGCCGACAACACCAGCGAACTGGTTCGAATCCCACCACAGATCTGGCGGTCCAACAGCCAGCAAGTCGACAAGCTGTTCGTTTCCGACAAAGAAATCGTGCGGTTTGAGCTCGACCCCCAACGAGAGACGGCCGATACCGAAGCCAGCAACAATCACTGGCCCGAGCGCCTCGTCCCCAGTCGGTTCAAGCTGTTCAAAGACAAACGGCCAAAGAACCCGATGCAAAAAGCAAAGAACGAAAAGGCGAAACCAGATTCCGGAGACAAAGATGGAAATGCCAAAGAGACAAAGGAAGATTCGGAGACAGACTCAGACACTGACTCAGACTCCGATGACGATTCGAAGCCAAAAAGAGCGAAGCAACTCGACGCCACCGAACGCAACAGCCTGAGTAACGAGTCTTAGGAACCCGCGTCGTCTTGATGATTTAGCCTCCCACGTTGCGACCATATGAAATTCTTGGACAGTCCGCGGTGACTGCCCGACCTTGAACGTCCCCCGGAACCTGACGATGCAACCGACTTGCATGACAAGCAACATGTCGCGAACGATTCACTCGTCGCATCGAGACTCGTTCAGTGTGAGTCTGCATCCGGAACGTCGTCACCAACCAGAACTTCGGATTCCAACGGCATCTGCCGTACTCGCCCGGATCCTCGTGTTTGCTGCGTCATGCTGGTGCGCGTTCGTCTCTGGCTCGCCCCTGCACGCAGCTCCCGTCCATCCGGTTCACGAAACCGTCGCTGAAGTGGAATGGAATGCGACAACCGGCCGCCTGGAAGTCGCCCTTCGACTCGACGTGTTGGACGAGCAGTGGCTGCGACAGCGACTCTCGGGTGACAAACCAACCCAACGATGGGCCCTCGAATACCTGCAAAAGAAGTTTCGGATTCGGGAGCGTCCGGACGCTGGTCGCGAAGACGTAAGTTCCTATCATTGGGTAGGTCGAGAGCAGAAGGGGGCGCATGTCTGGTGGTTCTTCGAGATTGAACCAGACGACAAGCAACCGGCCCAATGGATTGAGCAACAAATGCTTTTCGAGCGTGAACCGAACTACACGCATCGCGTCCTGATTTTAGGCCTGCCAACCAAACGCTCGCTCAATCTGACCGCTCGGCGCCCCAAGACACCCCTGACTTCCCGCGAATCAAGCCCCGTCGAGTCGAACGAACTCCAAGATGACGCAAAACCCCAGCCAGTTGATCGCTGAAGTCGTTTCCATTGGAGACGAAATGACGAGCGGTGCCCGCCTGGATACGAATGCTCAGTGGCTGAGCCGACGACTCGCGGAACTGGGCGTCCATGTCGCTTTTCACAGCACCGTTGGCGATACGCTCCAACACAACATCGATGTCTTTCGAATCGCGGCTCAGCGAGCCGACATCGTCGTCGCAACGGGCGGCCTGGGACCGACCCGTGACGATCTGACCCGTGAAGCTTTGGCAGACGCCGTCGATCAGCCGCTGGAAATGAGCGACTCGGCGATGCAACACATCGAATCGATGTTCGCGCGTCGCGATCGTGAAATGCCGGAGCGAAATCGAGTTCAGGCGATGTTCCCTCGTGGCAGTCGCGAGATTTTCAACCCACAGGGGACCGCCCCAGGGATTGATCTCTCCGTACCGCGCCCCAACCAGACCGACTCTCGCGTCTACGCACTGCCCGGTGTTCCCGCTGAAATGAAGCGGATGTTTGATCAGACGGTGGCCCCGCGGATTCTGACGCAATCGGGATCGGCAACGAAGATCCACCAACATGTCATGAAGTTCTTCGGCACGGGCGAGAGTGACATGGAGCGGCGACTCGGCGAAATGATCTCGCGGGATCGTCAGCCACGTGTTGGCATTACTGTTTCGACGGCGACCATTTCACTTCGCATCACGGCGACGGGCGAGAGCGACGAACAGTGCCTGTCGATCATCGACAAGACGCGGTCCGAGATCCTGGAACGCGTCGCTGAGTTTCACTTTGGTGACGGCGAGGACTTTGAACAGTACCACGCGATCGATCACACGCTTCGTCAACGCGGTGAAACGTTGATGGTCATCGAACTCTGGCGTGCGGCACCGCTGGGCGATTGGTTCGCATCTCTGGGAGCCACGCCCGCCTACCGTGGTGGCTTGTCTCTGGCGACCTCCAGCGACCTCAACCTCTTGTTCGGCGGCGAGAGTGAAGAAGCTGCGATCGATCGCCTCAAAAAGGCCTACGATGTGGAATGGATACTGGTCGTCGACAGCTATCCCGAGCTCGACCGGCAGAGTGACCTACCGCAACCTGCAAGTGAGATCCGGCTGGTCGTCGTCGCGCCCGGCGGGGAAACATTGGCGACGAAAACGACGATGG
>JBPCVD010000106.1:0-6586 GCA_051010815.1 Rubripirellula sp. | reverse complement strand
TGGTCAAATACACCGAAGACAACGACACCGACTTGATTGTGATCGGTGATACAGGACGATCGACTCTTGCCCGCGCACTTCTGGGGAGTGTTTCGCGTCATGTTCTACGTCATGCGAAGTGCGGGGTTTGGATCACACGAAATCAGATCAGCGACGTTTCTCGCGAGAACCACGTGCGGGAATCCGACCATCTCGCAGAAACCTCTTGAATCAGCTCTGTAATCATGCACGAAATGTTTGACCGTATCGTTTCACTTCGCGTTCTTGATGTGATGACATCCGATCCCATCACGGTCGATGCTTCCCTGAGCATGGAGGATGTTTCGCAACTGTTCGGCGAGCAGGGCATTCACTCAGCACCCGTCGTCGACAATTCCGGAAAATGCGTCGGTATCATCACGGCTAGCGATTTCGTAAAACGGAACCGCAAGTATTCTTCCAGTGACAGCCAGCCTCATGAACTGAGTCATCATGAGGAAGGGATCTTGCTCGAGCCGCGATCCTACGATTACGTCTCGGACTGCATGACGGACGGAATTCAATCCATCACTCCCACGATGCCGTTGATCGCCGCAGCGAGAATCATGACCGACGCGCACATTCACACACTTCCTGTGATCGAGGGACATCAACCTGTTGGAGTGCTGAGCAATCTTGATGTGGTTGCCGCGTTGGTCAATGCCTTCGAGGAAGCACGCAACTCGATTTGATAAATCGCGTCACGCCATGCCATTTTCCAGTGCCCAAGTTCTCGACGAACTCGAGCACATCACGTTTTCGTCAATTCGATCGATGACGTCCACTGGATTCGAACGCTGATTTTCGCAGCGCGATAAGAGATGTCAGAGCGAGCGTTGCCCACCGAACTCTCTGTAGCCGGACTCGGTGAAACGAAGATCTCAGTTTCGGGGGACGCTTGGGGACGGATTCTTTCCATGACCCGGGTCGCATTCGCCGACCGAAGCATCCCTCGACGAACATGTCTGCTCGCCCCGGTCTCGTTTCTGGGAATGTCGACGCTGGGTTCAAAAGCATCCCCCTCCTGAACTGACGGTCTTCAGGCGGATTGCCAGCAAGTCTTGGAGACAAGTAACCTGAGCTTTCAGTCGACCTAGACTCATCAGGAAATACTCTTTGAGCAACGACGTCATCTCAATCCGCGGCTGCCGAGTGCACAACTTGCAGAATGTCGATCTCGATATTCCGCGGGGAAAGCTGATAGCGATTTGCGGTCTCTCCGGAAGTGGCAAGACCTCACTCGCGCTCGATACGCTATATGCGGAGGGCCAGCGTTGCTACATCGAAAGTTTTTCCGCTTACACGCGTCAATTTCTTCAGCGGCTCGACAAACCCGATTGTGATTCGATTGTCGGTATCCCCCCTGCGATCGCGGTAACACGGGCCGGAGGGTCGAAGACCAATCGCAGTACGGTCGGAACAGCCACGGAAATCACCGACCATCTGCGTTTGCTTTACGCCAAGGCCGCCACTTTGTACTGCCATCAATGTGGCAAACCAGTCGTTACCGATTCTCCGTCATCGATCGCAGAACAGATGACGGCGCTACCCGACAACTGCCGGTCGATGATCGGATTTTCGGTCTGGCTACCGAGCCGAAAGGATGCCAGCGAAATCTTGTTGGGGCTCCAACAGGAAGGGTACGTCCGCTTGGTCGCGGGTGGTGAAACGTTTCATCTCTCGGAAACTGATCGTTCGCGACTTGCGAAAAAGGTCGGTCGTAAAGGAATCGAATGCACGGTGATTGTGGACCGGGTTTCGGGAGATGCCGATCTATCGCGACTTACGGAGTCGCTTGAAAATGCGATGTCCGAAGGACACGGTCGAGCAATCGTCTTGTCGACCTCCGACGACACGGAAGCCCCGAACTCGATCGAAATTGATGGCCGGTTCTGGACGCGGCGAATCGTCAGCGAGGATCGACGATGCGATGAATGTGACATTGACTACCCCGACCCAGTCCCAAGACTCTTCAATTTCAACAATCCACTTGGAGCCTGTCCGACGTGCGAAGGATTCGGGGATGTCGTGGATACCGACATGGACTTGGTCGTTCCCGACAAGAATCTCACCCTTGCCGAAGGCGCGATCGCGCCTTGGACGACGCCCGCTTACGAACATGAACTCCATGAGTTGTTGGCACTCGCTGACGAATACGAACTGCCCACCGATGTGCCGTACAAGAAACTCAAGAAGAAGCATCTGCGTCTGATTCAACGTGGTGTACCCGAACGCAACTTCGGGGGCCTGGACGGATTCTTCGCTTGGCTGGACCGAAAAAAATACAAAATGCACGTTCGCATTTTTGCGTCGCGGTTTCGCAGCTACCGTGCTTGCGATGATTGCGGCGGAAAAAGGTTTAAGCCCGAGGCGTTGGCCTACAAGCTCGACGACAAGAACGTGGCAGATCTACTGGCAATGGAGGCTGACGAGGCCCAATCCTTCTTTGAACGTCTGCAGCTTGAACACCGTGAGCAGAAGATTGCGGCAGAACCGGTCAAGCAGATCACGGATCGAATCGGCTACCTGCAAGACGTTGGACTCGGCTACCTGCAACTTGACCGCACGTTACGAACATTGTCCGGCGGCGAAACACAACGCGTGGCGTTGACTTCCGCGCTTGGCAGTAGCCTTGTCAACATGTTGTATGTTCTCGATGAACCGACCGCAGGGCTGCACCCGGCCGATGTCGAACGTCTGTCGCACGCGATCATTGGCTTGAGGGATCGTGGCAACACGGTCATCGTCGTGGAACATGACGAGACCATGATTCGAATTGCCGATCATGTCATCGAAGTGGGCCCCGCCGCCGGAAACTCAGGTGGCAACATCATGTTCGAAGGCCTTCCGAAGGAGATGTTGGCGGACGATGAAAGTCTGACGGGTCAATTTCTAACTGGTGAACGGGGCTGGACTCTACGAGATCGAGAGCCACGGCAACCGCGAGGCTGCATCACGTTGAAGGGTGCTTCAGGGCACAACCTGCAAAACATCGACGTCGAGTTCCCGCTCGGATTGCTTTGTCTAGTCACCGGCATTTCGGGAAGCGGCAAAAGCTCACTGGTTCAAGACACCCTGTATGGCGCGATCCGTCGAAGGAAAAAAGGAGAAGCATCCAAAACGTTGCCATATAAGTCCATCACAGGACTCAGCCAGATCGAGGACTGCATGCTGATCGATCAGTCCCCGATCAGCCGAAGTCCTCGGAGTGCTCCGGTCACTTATGTCAAAGCCTTCGATTCGATTCGCAAGGTCTTCGCGGACACGGTAGACGCGCGCACGCGAAATTTCAGCCCGGGGCACTTCAGTTTTAACAGCGACAAAGGACAATGCCCTCAATGCGAAGGCGCAGGCGCGCTCGAAATTGATATGCAGTTTCTTGCCAACGTATCGATGCAGTGCCCTTTGTGCCGCGGAACTCGCTATCGCGATGAGATCCTGGATGTGCATTACCGTGATCGATCAATTGCTGACGTTCTAAACATGAGCGTGCGAGAGGCGTATTCGTTCTTCCGCGGCTATGACAAAGCGCAAGAACGGCTGAAACGCATGCTCGACGTCGGACTGGAATACATCAAGCTTGGTCAACCGGCGACGACACTCTCCAGTGGCGAGGGCCAACGACTGAAGTTAGCGGCGTTCCTGGCCTCAGCCTCGCGACGACGGACACTATTCATCCTCGACGAACCGACGACCGGTCTGCATTTCGCCGACATCGTTCGTCTCGTCGATTGCTTCGATGCCCTCCTAGCCGATGGGCACGGTCTCGTCGTGGTGGAGCACAACGCAATGTTGATCCAAGCAGCTGACTATCTGATTGACCTGGGGCCTGGTGCCGCCGACGAGGGGGGGCAAGTAGTTGCCAAGGGCACACCTGCGGAAGTGGCCAAGAACGAACGGAGCAAGACCGGAGCCGTTCTCCGACAACAATACGCAGCTTATCGCGACGTGCATCCGGAATAAGGTCACGATGTCTCATCACCCTCTTGATTGGGGGCGTCCATCGCCATGACCACCGCACAAACGCCATCAGACCTGCATTCAAGAACGATGCTTGTATGCTGCCCTGAGCAACTCAACTTGCGGTGAGCGCAATGCATCTGACGCAAAACGCTCGTTTTCGAGGTTGATTGCCGCGATTCGGTACTCTGTCCCAAGGCTTGGGTTTGGCGTCACATTGCTCGACAGGTATGATGGAATGACCCGGCGAGAATCGCACCGGGCCCCACCCCGATTCCGAATCGGCCCCACCATGCCCGCGGGACGCCATTGCCGACCGATCGTGTGATCGCACGTGATTCTCGGGCCCCCGCAAATTTCTAGGTACCCGAATCATCGTGTCCATCGATCGCGTCTTCGTGAGCCGCTGCATGTTCGTTGCCGGAGTGTTCTCCTCCGTGGCGTTCCCAGCACTCTGCGCGACCGCAGAAGACTCACCAACACGGAAGCAGATTGAATTCTTCGAAGCCAAGGTCCGCCCACTTCTGATCGAACACTGCTACGAGTGTCATTCGCGCGACAGCAATACGTCCGACGGCGAATTACTACTCGACTCGGCCCTCGGATGGAAGAAAGGTGGCACTCATGGCCCAACGCTGATTCCCGGCGCACCGGACGAGAGCTTACTCATTCGTGCGGTTTCGTACGAAGACGACGACTTACAAATGCCTCCTCAAGGCAAGCTCCCCGACGACACCATTGCGACGCTTCGCCAGTGGATCAAAATGGGCGCCCCTGACCCGCGTGAGGGAACCGTGAGTGGTCCGACGGCATCTCCACTTGAGCGTGATCCTTCCTCGCACTGGGCCTTCATCGCGCCATCGCGTCATACTCCGACCGACGCGATGCAAAACGCCTTCGACCCGATCGACGCATTTGCAGCGTCCCGCGCGGCGCACGAAGAGCTAACGCCGAATCCAATTGCACCTCGCGACGTTCTGATTCGTCGGCTCTACTTCGATTTGACTGGCTTACCCCCAAGCCAGGATGCCATTTCAAAGTTTGTCGCTTCGGAACGTCCGGACGCTTATCGAAGATTGGTGGACCAACTGCTGGCCACACCGGACTTCGGAGAAAGATTTGGAAGGCACTGGCTAGATGTATCAAGGTACGCCGACACCGTTGGCTATGCGCTTGCAGGACGGGAACGCCGGCTGAAGGGAAGCGAGCGGTTTCGCGACTGGACGATTCGCGCCTTCGCCTCCGATATGCCATACGACGAAATGCTGCGACATCAGTTATCGGGGGACCGTACGGACCCTACGAACGAGGACGGGAATCTTGATGCGATGGGTTTCCTCACGGTAGGTCGTAAATTTCTAAACCCGCTCGACACGATTGATGACCGCATCGATGTGATCACGCGAGGCCTGCTTGGTCTGACCGTTTCCTGCGCGCGATGTCACGACCACAAATTTGATCCCATTCCAACCAGTGATTACTACGCACTCGGCGGCATCATCTTCAGTAGCGAACAACCGAAGGAAGGTGTCAGTCCGCTGATGATGGTCGACAAGAAGAACCCGATCGACAGTCCCGTCCTAATTCGTGGTCAAGTCGGAAATCATGGACCTGTAGCGCCAAGACAATTTTTGACAGCCCTCAGGAAGAAAGACGAACCACGTTTCACCGACGGTAGCGGCCGCAAAGAGCTTGCCGACAGAATCGTCTCTGCGAGAAATCCACTGACGGCGCGCGTGATGGTCAATCGCATTTGGAAGCATCTGATTGGAAAGCCGCTTGTCGATACCCCGAGCGACTTTGGATTCCGAACCGAGTCCCCCGCTGTCGCCGAGGTGTTGGATGATTTGTCCGCCGAATTCGCAACGCATTGGAGCGTCAAAAGAATCGTGCGAAGAATTGTGCTGTCTAGGATCTATCAACAGACGGCCGAAACCTCACAAGATGCAATTCGCAAGGATCCTGACAATCGCTTCTTAGCACGTGCGAATCGAAAACGCCGTGACTTTGAATCGCTTCGTGATTCGATTCTGTTCACAGCCGATTCCCTCGATCGAGCACTGGGAGGAGAACCGGTTGACATTACTCTCGACACACCGGCATTTCGACGGACCGTGTATGCGATGATCGATCGCCAAAATCTACCGTCTCTGTTCCGCACCTTTGATTTTGCGAGTCCCGACACCCATTCACCAGGTCGCTATTTTACAACGGTCCCTCAACAAGCGTTGTTCTTAATGAACAGTCGGCAGATGTTGGATCTGGCGAGAAACGCGGCAGACCGTGTTCGACAGAATCATGGAAGCTCAACGTCGGAAGCGTTGGCGAAGGCCATGTTCCTCCGGGTACTCGGTCGCGAACCAGACGCGAGAGAACTTGCCTCCAGCGAGTCTTTCCTGAATCAGCCTGCGAAGGTCCCTGAGAGCCGTTTCGATGCTCGCTCTGCTTGGTCGTACGGTATCGGCACAGTGGACGAAGAGGGACGCGTCACGGGTTTTGAACCCCTGAAGGTGTTTCGAGACAACCGATGGCAGGCCGGCAATCAGTTTCCCACGGAATCTCCATATGGCCACGCCTTCTTGTCTCGCGAAGACGGACACACTCCGGC
>JBPCVD010000105.1:0-8327 GCA_051010815.1 Rubripirellula sp. | reverse complement strand
GCTATAGCGACGGACATCGAAGGTCATTCCGTGTCGCTCGTCGATCGCAGGACATCGGTCAACAAAGATGTGCCCGCCCTTCAAGCCTACTCTCATTGGAACACGCAAGCCTCTGCAGTGACGACCGAGGATCTTGTGGATCGATTGCAACAACTGGGGTCGACTTTCGAGCAAGATGCAGCACGACAAATCCCAATCGTGGAGTCGAACACAACCTCCGAAGCGTTGGGAATGGACGGCACCCGAATGTTCCGTTTTGAATTGAGTGACCAAACGCCGGAGTCGGCGGAATTCCATCTCACTGTTGACCGTGATGTGTTGATCACCCGTGCTGTCCTCCAGGACGGCGATTGGTCAGCTACCTTCACACCAAACCGGCCGCAAACCGCCGAAGTCCAGTCCATCGTTTGGGAACCGATCGATGTGATGCCAGTCGATGGAATCAAGCAAGGTATCTTTCTGACCTCAGGTCAATGGACCGTGCGATTCCAATACGCTCCCGCATGGCCTGCTTGGACAACGTGTCTCGCTGGACTGGGCTGGATCAGCATCTTGGGTGTCATTCTTCATCTGCGAAAAGGTCGGTGGGCCAATGACCATCTCGCTCCAGATCAAGCAATTGTCGCTTCGTCGTTAGACCTCCACGAGCACTGAAGCCGCGCAGTTTCCCTTGCCCCGAAAGCACGCGATGACAGGGAATCACCAACAGGATTCGGTTACGTGACATCGCGGCACCGACAGCACGACTCGCCTGATCGTTTCCGGCCATGGCGGCGAGTGTTTTGTAGGTCACGGTCGTACCCGCTACGATCCCACGACAGCAGCGGTAGACATTGGCAGTGAACGGAGTCCAACCCACGTCGTCGACCTGCACGTTGTCAAACGAAACCGAACCGTCGCGGAAATAGAGTTGCAGCTGTTGTTCCAGTTCCTGCAAACGTGTGGAGCGTGGGACAGAGCTGGCCGCTTCGACCGCCAGTGGGGCGGGCTCGTTCCAATTCAATGAATAGAGCCCGCGTTCCGTCCAAGCCGACCACAACGGTCCAATGGGAGTCGCATGCGTTGCGATCGCGACTGTTATCGCGACTGTTATCGCGAGTCGATCTCCATCGCTCGCCGGTGCGTCATAGTCCATCTACTTTCCGATGCAGAATCTACCGAACACTCGATCCAGAATGTCATCCGTGTAGACCGCGCCGGTGACTTCGCCAAGGCTTTGAGCCACGACCCTCAACTCCGCAGAAACGAATTCATGTCCTTCCTGATGCTGTGTCAGTGAGATCGCTCGGTCAATGGCTTCGCGAGCGAGTTGCAATGATTGTGCACATCGCGATGCCGTCCCAACGACCGACCCGACTTCTTCTGCATCCTGTTGGCAAAGGATGGCTTGAATGCGGCTTCTCAGGTGACCAATTCCACTCCCGTTCACCGCGCTGCACAAAATCCACTTGGTCTCTTCCAAAGCCCGGGATGCAAGATCGGACTTGGTCGCGACCCACAGATCGATCGCGGGCGAGCGTCGACCCGCAGACGCCCATTGACGCAGTTCGTCGGTCGCCCGATCAAAGTCGTCACGACTGGCATCAACGCACCAGAGTCGCAAACGGGCCTCATTGCTGGTCCGTGACGATTGGCTTTGAGACTGTCGCGACACCTCGGTGTCCGCATCCTCGATACCCGCCGTATCGACCAACGTGACGGGGACGCCATCGAATTCGACATCCACCGTGACCACGTCGCGCGTCGTACCGGCCATCTCTGCAACGATCGCAACTTCCTTCCCAGCAAGTCGATTGATCAGGCAGCTTTTCCCCGCGTTGGGTTCGCCACAAAGAGCGATGACAAAACGAGCTGAACCTCCACCTCGCGACTGCATCACCTCGCTGGTCGTCTCCAACTGACTGCCAATCTCCTGTAGACGATCGATCAGATCCTCATCACTGATGAAGGAGATATCCTCGTCGACAAAGTCGAGCCCCGCTTCGACATCAGCCAACAAATCCAGCAGTGTGCCGCGCATCTGTTCTAGCGGTCGCGAAAGATTGCCTCCAAGTTGACGCAGAGCATGGTCAAGAGATCCGCGTTTTTCCGCTTCGATCACCCCCAACACCGCCTCCGCCTGGGTCAGGTCGAGTCGTCCCGCCAGGAACGATCGCATGGTGAATTCACCTGGCCTCGCGGCCCGGCAACCGGCCTCGATCGCCGACTCCACAAAACGTCGCAGAATCGGGAGCGAACCATACGTGTGGAGTTCCGCCGAAGGTTGACCCGTGTAGCTCTTCTTCGTTGGCCAAACCAATACATCCACGGGCACGACACCGATTGGAGCCCCCAGATCAACAGCAGCCGTCGTTCGCCGCGTCTTTCCATCGTGGCCACTGTCGACGCCCATCCGTTGCAATACGGCGACGGCATCCTCTCCAGACATCCGAACAACACCGCGAACCGCAGGGGCTGTTGGGGAAGCGATCGCAACGATCGTGTCGTCAACATCAATCAACGACATCGGCGGCCAATCATCGGGTCGTGGAAACGAACGTGTCCGTCGCGCGGCCAAGCTTCACCGCAGAGGCGGGCAGACTTGCCCCCGCTTCGCGTAGCGCATTCACGACCGCATCCTGCGTCACCAAGTCTCGCAAAATGATGGGTTTACCAGGACGGTTTCCAGGATAGATGGCAAGCAGTGGAATGGAGCGACTGTTGAGTTCCTCGAGCTTCGTCTTGATCTCTTGGTTGTAGTCGGTCCAGTCGGCGTACATTGCGACAGCGTCGAGTTCATCCACCACTTCACGAGTCGTCGGCGTGTTGATGGCCACTTCGTAGTTGTAAATGCAAGTCCCGCACCACTTGGCACCAAAGTCAACCAACACAGTCTTGCCTTCATTTTGCAGTTGCTGCAAACGCGGCTCGCTGTAATCTTCCCATGCCAATTCGTGATCCGGCTTCAGATAGTTGAACGCCCAAACGCTGATCAACGTCGCGGCCGCGATTCCGCCAATCCAAGCAAGAATTCGCTTCTGCAATTCTGCCCAGTTGGGAACTTGCCCGATAATCCAACAACCAAACCAAACGGCGATCAGCGACACGAAGACGGGAACTTTCTGGGTGTCGTTGAATTGAGCGAAAAAGAATGCGACGGTCCCAAGAAACAAGAAGGCCATCAGCTGCTTCAGTGTTTCCATCCAAGGGCCAGGCTTTGGCAACCAAGCGATTAGCTTTGGCTGGAATCCAATCACGATGTAGGGAAGTGACATGCCAAGTCCGACCGTCAAGAAAATCGCGATCGTGTGAGCGGGAGAAAGGTCAAGCGTTAACCCCAAGATGTAGCCCAGCAGCGGACCGCTGCAGGGAGTGGCCAGAACGGTCGCGAACACACCTTTGGAGAATGCACCAAGCAAACCTTCACGGCTCTGCAAATCCTGCGAGGCTTTTCCCGCTGCCATGCCGGGGACCGGGATTTCCCAAACCCCGAGATAACTCAGGGCGAGAGCGAATAACACAAGTGTCAGACCAAGACGCACGGGGAAGTAGGTGAACTGCTCGCCCCAGCCGAACTTCGAGACGGCAGCGACCCCCGCGAAAATCGCAAACACCGACATGATGCCGAGCACGTAGACGAAATTCAGCGTCAAAATGCGTCGACGATCTTCGCCCGCCTGGCTGACGAATCCCATGATCTTGAGTCCAACCACGGGCAGGACACAGGGCATCACGTTCAGAATCAGACCACCAAGAAATGCGAATCCCAAAATGATTGGGAAGGATGTAGGCGGCGTTCCTGCAACGGGAACTGCGGCGTCTTCATCTTCGCGATCGCCCTCTGTGCTCGCGACCGTCGAATCGGGTTCGACCGAGGTAGAAACATCCGCCTCAGTCGGCTGAGTCGCTGCTTGCAGCTTGATTGGGTCGACCCACTTCGTCGTTGCCGCCGCATCGAGCGCGGCCGCAGACTTTGCGGATACCAGCTGAATCGGCGCGGGCTCGTTGACCGTATCACCCACATCAATATCAGCGGTAAATTTCAACGCTGTCGGACGGTGGCAACTATTGTCCGTACAGGCTTGATAAGCGATCATGCCCTCGATCTGCTTTTTTCCCGCCGCAGCGTCGGCAGGCACTTTGAACGGCAACTGCCAAGTGACCTGACCTTTGAAATAGCTAATCGGTGGCAGCGACGGCAGGATCGTCTTCGTCACAACCGGTTTGTCGGTGACCGGCTCTCCCACCAAGACCCCTGCCTTCTTCGTCACCACGAAATTGGTCGACGACTCCGCATCATCAATTGCGGTCTTGTAGACGTGAAAGGTTGGATCGGGTTTTGCGGTGAACGTCAGCACGCCTGACTGTCCTGGCGCGAGTTGCTTGGGTGTGACCACGGCAGTCCACTCAACCACGTAGTCACCATCTCGGAATGGCTTCCCCACAGCTTTGACGTTCGCGTCTTCCGAAGTCAGTACGTCTGCCGACGCCGACTTAGAACCGGACAACTTCGCGGTCAGCTCTTCTTGAACTGGCATGCAACGGTTGTCGCCACCCGACTTGCAAACCAGACCATTCAACTTGACTTTGATCGGTCCGCTAAAACCGGCGGGCGTTTGAATCGGCGCTGACCAAACCACGTTCCCTTCATGCTCTTCTACCGTCAGTCCGTCGTAAACTGACGAGACGCTCTTGTGGGGTGGTTCGCTGGGGACGAATTCACCCGTCGCCTTTACGCTCTCTGGCCCGGTGACCGACAGCTTCGTTCGGGTTGGGCCACCGGCCGGTTGTGTCGTTGAGTAAATGTGCCAAGTAGGCGACAGCTCTGCAGCGACTTCAATCTGTCCCTTGCCCTCAGCGTCCACCGTATAGGACGCCGACCACGAGGCAGGCTCATCCGAATCTTCCCCAAAGCCACCAAGAGAGAAGTTCGGAAACAGATCTGCTCCCTCTCCAAATCCATCCTGGCCTTGTAGATTCGCTGCACATCCGATCCCCATCAGGGCGAGGAGGGACATCCATCGAATGGAGGCGAAACTCCGGCTTTTCGCTGATAATTTCATGGGTGTTCGTTGGGTTGGTCGTAGTTTCACTGCTCAGCGAATTTTACTTGTCCAGCGAATTCGCAGTCAACTTTTGACTCATGCTTCTAGGTTCGAAGCAACACGGACCAATTCACGGACCCGCGAGGCTACGATTGAGGGCTCTGTCGAGAACATCCGCCGCTCGCAAAGCAGCCAAAACAGCCAATTTGTCAAGCTGATCCACGTGCTAGCGAAACAGAGGTCAGCGGCCATCCGGGCCTCAAATTCCGTTTCCGAGCCATCTTTTAATGCCGATTCAGCGTGGAATCCCGCCAAAGCGGACTCCCACACCATGCTCCCATCGTGGCCTCCGGCGAGGAAGCTGCCAACCCAACGGGAAAGGTCCGTGGCCGGGGTGTCGACCCGAAGGGCATCGAAATCGATCAGGCCAGTCACCTCGGCATTTTCAAACAGAACATGCTGGCGGTGGACATCTCGGAGCACATATTGCGTTCGCACCTCTCGATGCAGGTACTGGCTCAGAGATCGGTGAATCCGAGAATGGACTTCATCCCATTTCCAGCGAACCAGTTGAGTGGCGTCAAGCAATACCCTGGCCAATTCAGGATTCAGCTCGGAACACTCGGTCGATTCCAACACTCTGGGAATCTGTGCGGATCGTTCCTCAAGCCGGGTTAGGCGATTTAGAACAGCCGGCGCGATCTGCCGAGAGCCATCCAAAACCGTGACACTGGCGTGAAACTGCGCGATCGCCCGCGCGCCTGCTTCGATCCGATTCCGACTGGCATCAGGGGTCGCCGCCTGACCCGAACGCCAAGCGGAGAGTTCCCAGTGGCTGCCCTGAAAGGCAAAGAGTGTCGATGAAGTCGCATCGATCCACTGGGGTTTCGCGACAAAGTCGCAGCCATTCGAGGCCGAATGCTGCACCACTCGATGCACTTCTTCGATCCTTGAACGTGGCGTTTCTTTCGGCCAGCGTTTGAGCGCGAAGTCCGCCCCCGAGGATGCCCGGCAAAACGCCACGAAAGCGCCGCTGAATCCAGGTGCCAGCCTCTCGACACGCTCCACGCCCAGAGGCGCAAGAACGCGGTGAACAACTTCAGTTGGAATGGCCGAGTCAAACATGGATCCTCAATGGACTCAATGGAGGCGAGCGCCGTCAACTACCGTTGCGCCCGACCGCTGCCCTCTACACTGCCCATGCTGTCCGACCCATGACACGACCTGCTGCGAGTCGGGACGCAGAAATTGCCTTTCGCCGTTAGAATTGATTCCGAAAGCACGGCGTTCGGGGCAGACGCAGGGCCCACTCTTGATGGGTCGCAATACTGTTGCGTCGTTGCGAAAGGATACCTAGCACTGGACCACATCCATGACTTCCGAATTACCACCCTACGATTCATTTTTACTCGTCTCCTTTGGAGGTCCCGAGGGGCAGGACGACGTGATCCCATTTCTCGAAAATGTTCTGCGAGGCAAGAATGTGCCGCGTGAACGAATGCTGGAGGTGGCGGAACACTATAAGAAATTTGGCGGCATCAGCCCAATCAATCAGCAGAATCGAGAACTGTTGAAGGCGATTCAAAGCGACTTTAACCGCAAGGGAATCGAATTGCCGATCTATTGGGGCAATCGAAACTGGGATCCGATGCTGCCCGACACGCTGAGGCAGATGCGAGACGACGGTCGAAAGCGAGCCCTCGCGTTCTTCACCAGCATGTTCAGTTGCTACAGCGGGTGCCGGCAATACCGGGAGAACATCATCGCGGCTCAAGAGGAAGTAGGGCCCGATGCGCCGCAGATCGAAAAGGTGCGGATGGGATTCAATCACCCAGGCTTTATCAATGCCATGGTCGGTTCACTGCGCGTCGCCATCGGCTCCCTCGATATCCCGGCCGAGAAGGCAGTCGTTCTGTTCACGGCTCACAGCATCCCGATGTCGATGTCCGACAACTGCGACTACGTCAAGCAATTGAACGAAGCCTGCCGTCTGGTCGCCGATGGGTGCGGCGTCGAACGCTGGGATCTCGTTTACCAGAGTCGCAGCGGTCCGCCTCAACAACCATGGCTGGAACCCGACATTTGCGACACAATCTCCAAGCTGGATGACGATGAAAAACTGGCCTCCGTGGTCGTCGCCCCGATTGGGTTCATCAGCGACCACATGGAGGTTCTATTTGACCTTGATGAGGAAGCCGCACTCGTTTGCAAAGAGCGAGGAATCCAAATGGCTCGAGCCAAAACGCCGGGCACCAACCCAAACTTTGTCGAGATGATCAGCAACTTGGTCAGCGAGCGACTCGGGCTCAATAGCGAACGCCCAGCGGTCGGCAGCCTTGGCCCCTGGCACGATGTCTGTCCCAGTGACTGCTGCCTGTACACGCCCAAACGGCCCCCGGTCGCGGGTGGTCGCCCTGCCAACACTTAGGACGTTGGCCTCAACAGTTGGCCTCGAAGGTTGGCGATTTCGCATGCGTCTCGATTCACCGAGGTTCGCCTACGATTCACGCTTTTGGTGTCGGTAGGGATTGAACAGCAGATAATTGAGGTGCCGGTAGAGGTCGCTTGTGGACAGCAAGTCCGCGTGCTTTCCTTCTCCGACGAGACGCGGTCCATTCAACAGGACGACACGATCAGCGGACCGCAACGTCTGCAAACGTCTCGGTAAGATCACGACCAGCGTGCCATTAGCGACCAGTGTCTGGAACGCCTTCAAGCAGGGATCCTCCGAAAGGTGCTCTGCTGGTGGTGGTGGTTCCATGGCCAACACGATCGGTGGCTTGTGCAGCAAGGCGCGGGCAACGGCCATCGCATAGGTCGTCTCGACGCCCAGCATCGAGTCGCCCGCCGAAACAATCGTGTTCAACCCTTCCGGCAAACGCTGCAGACGCTCGTAAACGTTGACAGCTTCGAGTGCCTTGACCATGTCGCCGCTGTTGATGGTCTCGTCATCCCCGCACAAGTTCTCCTGGACGGTGCCATCCCACAACGGGCCGTCCGGTTCGATCCACATGACGTTCCTGGCCAATGCTTGCGGGTGCACTTCTCGAAGTGGAATTCCATCGATCGTGACACGTCCTTCGCTTGGAAGTCCAAATCCCATCAACAGCTCGGTCAGCGCTCGTGTCGAAACCGGCTCGGTTCCCAAAACCGCGACCAACGAACCGGGAGTGAGTTGAAGACTGAGGTGGCTCAGAATCGGTTCACCCGCGGGATCACCCAAAGTGACGTCCCCAATTTCGACCGATTCGCGTAGCCCGGCTAACCCAACTCGCTGCTCGCTCGGTGCGATTTCGCTACTAC
>JBPCVD010000104.1:0-15052 GCA_051010815.1 Rubripirellula sp. | reverse complement strand
CCTTTTGATTGCTGACCCTTTGATTGCTGACCTTTTGATTGCTGACCTTTTGATTGCTGACCTCTTGATTGCTGGCCTTTTGATTGCTGGCCTTTTGATTGTTCGCTTTTTCCTTGACCGCCCGACTTGTTTCCGCCCTTTTGGTCACCCGCTGGGCCGTCGCTTCGGTTGCCCGTGCCCGCGTCACCTGCAGGTGCCCCCTTTTGCGCAGTGATGCCGTCGATTTGCTTTTGCTCGGTGTATGGATCGTCCAGAGTCTTGGACGCGTCGGGCGCGGAACGATCGGCCCCTTCATCGCCCCATCCGAAACGGCTGGCGACTGTGTTGCCTGGAGAGTCGAAGGTCGGGAGTTCAAAGGAAGCGATGGCGCGCCCCGGCATTGGCGCGATGTAGGCGATCAACAACACCGCGGCGATCAAACCGAGTCCGCCGGTCAGCCAAGCGACAGTCACGTCCCGCGGCATTTCCGTCTTGCGTTGTCGAAGGTACCGTCGAAGACCGAGGAAGCTTGTGGTCACGAGTAGCGATAGACTGGCGAACAGGTAGAGGGCGAGTAGCAGTCGTGCCCGCGCCCAGGTCACGGCGTCGTTTCGAATGAGAAACTGGCCGAGGCCGAACAGAGGAAACGCTCCTAGCGCTAAGTACATCACCGTACGACCGGGTTGATGCGTCTTCTTTTTGCCTCCGGTCGCGCCGACGTCCTTTACTGTGTCCGTGTCTCCATCCGCAGCGTCCTGAGACTCTGCTTTCGGAGCTGCCTGCTTCTTCAGGAACAGGCGTCCAGAATCCATCAGCCCCTGACCGCTTGCATCGACATCGTCGTCGATCAGTGTGCAGTCACGAACGATCACATCAGCCAGATAGGCAATCAGGACCAAAATGAATGCGGAGAACACCGCAGAGTCAAGAAACCTCAGCATGGAGACAAACGTCGCCAACCCGAGTGCGGCAGCGTAGCCCAACGAATACGCGCGGTCGCGTTCGATGGCGATGCGGGCGACACTGACGGCGCCCATCGTGTACATCAGCAGAATCCAGGTCAATCGCTGCTGGAATCCGCCTCGATACAGGACCAGCATCAAGAAGCTGGCAAGACTGCTGATCATCAAGAAGATCAACACAGGGGCCACCGCAATCGCGGCGTAATCAGCAGCCGTCTTTCGAGGTGTCAATCGCCGCCTACCCTTTATTCATCTTCAGGGTGAGACTCTTTCCAACGCTTCATCGCTGGCGCGATGGTGTTCATCGGAACCCACTTACCCTTGGTCTTACTACTCTGCAACAGAGTCTGAGGAGAGATCTTCCCCTTATCGATCTGGGCAAGCAAGTCGGCTTCGTTAATGGGCCCCACACGGCGCCCTTTGTGGAGCCAGCTGCTAGCCATGTAGTACCATCCTGCTCCCATCAGATAGCTTCCCATTTGAGGTGAACGACGAACACTGAAACGACAATCTTCGCGGGAATCCCTGCAAAGAGTGCCATTTTGAACGCGTCGAATCCGGGACTAGCTGTTGATGAAGTGATTGAACGAGTGGTCTGGGACTCGAACGACAACGCTCAGACCCCATATTAACGTGAACTTAACCTGCAAAGATAGAGATTAATGCGGCAATATCAGACCATGCCTAAACCCCCCAGCACGGGCATAACTACCAGCGACCGCTCTTCTTGTCCGTATCGACGATCCGCTGGGCTTCGTGGCTGATACCGTAAGCGAGGTTGGGTTGGTTCAGTTCAAGGAAGACCGTGTACTTCTGGTGAACGGCATCGGAGTAGACAACTGACGCGCGAGTCATGCGTAAAAAGTGCACTGGATGACCGTTCCATCGTTTGGTGAAGACGCCAGCTTCTAACGACGGTTCGCGTTGCAGGCCGTAATGTTGCGTCATCGATCCGACCAACCGAGCAGGGTCACCGGTGAACGCGTGCATTGTAACTCTTTGTAACTGTCCTCCGCTGTCGAAGTAGTAGGTCAACGTTCCGGCAAGGTCGTCGACGCGAGTCCCGGTCACGATCGGAACGCGAAGCCCTTCCAGACGCATGTCGGCCAAGACGGTGGTGACCCGCGAGAATCGTTGAAAGACCCATTCGGGCGAAGCGTCGAATCGCATGACCTCGCGAAGATCATTGACTCGCGCTCCCACCAAGGAGGGCATCTCAGCAGCTTCTTGTGGAAGGCCTCCGAGTTTTCTCGCAAGGTCTTCGTCGTAGCGATAACGACTTGGGTCTTGGGAACGAAGCGCCTCGACTTCGTACAACGCGTGTCCGCCGTAGCTGGCATCCCTCGTTTCGACCGACTCTCCGGTGGAAAGAGTACTGGTGACCTGGGTGACCGCGTCTTGACCCCATTCGGTTTGGGTAGCGACGTAGGGGCCACCGGTTGCTGCGGCCAATAATGCGGCGGTGCGAATCTGTGCGTACATGAGTCTGATGTCGGAGGGAGGAGAGTTCGACAGGTCTCAGGGGCAATCGAAGCCGACTGACCTATTTCTATTCTTCGACCGATCATTGTTGTTCCGATGCTCAGATCGTTTGGCACTGATGTGGTTGGTAACATCCGGGCATCGCGTACAATCGAAATCACAATGACAGGGCATCTAACCGGTTCCGCCGGACTTCTCGCACACCGAACCGTCTGTGAAGCTGCAATTCGAGCGAGCAGTCAGAGCGGATCGATCTCACCTGCCAGGCTGACTCAATTACGACGCGAGCTGGGGGCTGAGCTCGCCGCTTTTGTGGTCACGCAGTTGAATCTGCAGCACAGGGCATCGAAGAAACTTCAGCCGACCAGTGCGCCGACGCGAGTTTGGTGGTGCACCGACCGTTCCCTTCAGCAAGCCACACCGTGGCAAGTAGCGAAGCTCAAGGCGAACTGGTTCGGCGAATCCCCGGCGTACGATTTGTGCTGTGGGATTGGTGGCGATGCGAATCACTTGGCAGCGCGAGGGCCGTTGGTTGCTGTCGATGCCGATCCTCTCGTCGCGGAACTTGCCGCCATGAATTTGGGCACCAATCGTGTCGGCGATTCAAGCAGTGCAATTGATCCAGCGACGGAATTGACTGCGCACGAACGAAGCGTGCGGTGCGCCGATGTCACATCGATTTCCGTGCCACCGCAGCATCTGATTCACATTGATCCAGATCGGCGTCCCGGTTCGAAACGGACAAGTCGCCCGGATCACTATCAACCTTCCTGGGAATTCGTTGTCCGGTTGCTACGGCAGCAAGCTGGAGCCGTGGTCAAGCTGGCTCCCGCAGCCCATCCCGAGTTAGAAGAGTGCCCCGCAGCACATCGCTGCTGGATTTCGCTCGTTGGTTCGGTCCGTGAACAAACGATGTTGACGGGCGAGACACTGCAGCATGCTGGTTTCGTGCCCCACGGTCGATCTGCAGTGATCATCCGATCCCAAGGCGATGCTGACCGATTTCATGTAGGCGAAGGTGGGGAGGTGGCTTCGATCGAGTGTTCGGACAAGCCATTGGACTGGCTTGTCGATCCCGATGCCGCGATTCGTGCAGCGGGATTGACCGAGGCGTTTGGGGAAGCAAATGGAATGAGCTTGATTGGGCGGCCCTCCGGCTTCCTGACTTGTACAGACCAACCGGACACACGCGGCCTCGCCCAATGCAGCGCTGTGATTTGGGCGGGTAGTTGTGATGACCGAAAGCTTCGACGTGAGCTTCGACAGCGAAACGCCTACCCCGAGGTGGTCAAAGTTCGCGGAACTGACCATCAGCCGGAAACGCTCCAGCGAAAGTATCGTAAGTGTGGGGAAACGCCGGTTCAACTTTGGATCGGACGCGGTCGCGATCGTGTGTTCGCGGCGCTAACGGAACGTCAGCACATTCCCATCACCTAGCGCTTTGATTCGGGTCAGGGAGAATTTCTTCGGCTCGCGGCAGTAGCCGCGCGGCGGCGAAACTGGGATGCACGGCGAGCAGCAAGGGAAGCATGGCTGGCATCGGGTCGGTCAACTCGGCCAGCATGTAATCATCGAATCCCTCTAAAGTCCGTGCCTGTAGGATCGCGGCGTTGCAGGCTTCCCCGAACGCGCCGTACGGAAGTTCAACGAGCCGCTGCTTGCGTTTGGACAGGTATTCCTCGGCGCTGCCCTCTGGTTTGAAACCTAGCGACGGGTCCTCGGCCGCTGCCAACTCATAACGTCCTTGGTGTTCATAGATGTCAATCAAGAGTCCACGGGCGAAATCATTGTGTTCGTATTTGTCGCGAAGGCGTTTGGCATCTTGGATCGCTCGCTCAACGTTCCCGCGATACCACTCGGACCGCGCTCGCTCGACTTTGGCAAGCACGGAAAGCGGATTCAATTGTGAGGCCTCACGCAGCGATCGTGCCGCCTCGCCCGGTCTTCCTAGAGTCAGTAATAGGAGGCCGTACTGATACCGAACCTGCCAATTGTTGGGTTCGGCCATCACAAGTTCTTGGAACGATCGGTCAGCTTGCCGGTACCGTCCCACGGTTTGCCAATCGAGCATGGCGAGCGCAAGCCGGGCGTCAATCGAAACAGGATCTCGCCGCAAGGCTTCGTCAGCGCTGTCGCGTGCTTGCTGGATCAATTTGACGGCTTCTTCGCTCGTCGATTGCGCCGCTAGTGTGATCGAGGTCAAGGCGATACCTGCGACCGGATCGGCAAACCGTAAGTCAGCTTCGTGCGCTTTTTGAAAACACATCAAAGCCATTGCCAAACCCACCTGACTGTCGGGATCCGCTCGCGTCTTGCCATCAACCAGACAATTGAAGGAGTCGACGCTCGGTGGAGCTTCCTCGTCGGCCGTTGAAGTCAGACGCTGGCCGATTGCAGACGCGATCTCGGTTGCAACTTTGCCCTGTTCCAAGAGGCTCGTTCCAGCCTCCGTGAGGATCGTTTTTCCCCACAGTTGTTTCCCATTGATGGCGGACACGATTTGCAGGTCGAGTTCCAGGAATTTCGTGCTTCCTTCCTGGATCGAACGCATCTTGCCGGTGAGAAATGCGTCGACTTCCAGCGTTCGGCCTAGTTCACGGAATTGACTTGGTGTTTCGGCCACAAGAGGGCGAAAAGGGGGGACTTTCAGTTGTGACGATCGCGTCAGTTCATGGACCAACATGGACGCGAGTTGTTCGCCCCGTTTCAGTTTGGTGTCGCCCACCGGCGCGGGCATCGGCCGGTCGCCTTCAACAGAAGCGACTCGAGTGGAATCCTGAGACGTGTCCTCCATGAACGAGAGGACCGCGAGCGACTTCACGTCGTTCAACTGTTGCGGATCATTGCGAAAATAGAGAGCGGCCAATGCAGCTGCGCCGACGCCACCCGCTGCGAGCATTAACCAGCCTCTTCGTGACCATGGGCGTGCATCCTTTCCTGAGGATCTCTTGGGAGTGGTAGTGGCAGGCGATGTGATTCCACTCCGCAACTCTTTGGCAATGGAAGCCGCACTTTCAGGTCTAGCGTCAGCATCTTTGGCCAAGCAGCGATCGATCAATTCGGAAAGAGGCAAGTCCGCACGACGTCGAATAGGATCGGTCGGTGGATCGCTATTGAGCGCGGCGGCAAATCTTGCCGATTTCGTATCACCGTCGAAAGCGAGTTGACCGTAGAACGCTTCGTACAAGACGCAGCCCAATGAAAAGATGTCGGCGGCGGTCGTGACGCGCTCTCCACGCACTTGCTCGGGCGCCATATAGCCGGGTGTACCAAGGATCACTCCGTCCCCGGTTTGCTCGGCTGCATCTCCGAACGCAAAATCGGGCGCTCGAGAGAGTCCGAAGTCGAACAGTTTGGCGATGGTTCCACTTTCCTGATCCGCCGAGCGATATTCCGTTTCGACTGAGTTGTTGTCTCGGCGATTCTTGACCAACATGACGTTGTGAGGCTTCAGGTCCCGATGGATCACGTTCGCCTCGTGCGCGGTCGACAAGGCATCCGCAATTTGCGCACCCAAACGACGCACTTCCTGTGGTTCGATCGCGCCTCGCCGAAGTCGCTCGTCCAGCAATTCGCCGTCCAGGTATTCCATGACTGCATACGGCAGTCCATTCGCCACTCCGATGTCGAATAGCTCGACGATGTTGGGATGGCTGATCGCTGCGACGGCGCGCGCTTCACGTTCGAATCGCTCGGTCAGATCTTTGCGTTTGGCGATTTCGATCGCCAAGACTTTGATGGCAACTTGGCGGTCTAAACGCGTATCGACCGCCGAGAAGACGACACCCATGCCTCCACGCCCCAATTGGGAACCAACCACGTAGGGTCCGATGGTCCCGCCCGGTCTCGGCAATGCAATGGTCTCGAAGTAACTGTCTGGCGGCGAACCTGGATCGGTTTCCATGCCGGACGGCTCGATCACGCTGCTAGCGAGTTCTTCCTGCACCAGTTCCAATTCACAACGCAAGTCCTCCCGGTGATCTCCGCCATAACTAGCGACGAATTCAGCAATGTCAGGCGATTTGCCGCGACGGAAATCTGACTCGAAACTGAGACAGATGGCGTCAATCTTGGCCAGTTCACTCGACGAGAGGTCTTTCAGGCTCATCTTCCCGCATGTCACTTGAGAATGTTGCGATCACTGTCGTCTCGGCTTACGTCCGCCGTATCACAACACTGTAACGTTTCATCCCATAATGGTTGATCGATGGTCACCGTCCGTCACTCACTCTCTGACGCTGGCGATTTGATGGGTTTAACGGCGTTGTGGGAAAATTCGCAGAGAATGATCATCGGGGCACGACCATTTGCATGGTCCGGCTCAACCATGAGCATGTCGACGAGCGGCATCAGCGGGAAGCCCGATCACAGTGCGTCGAGCCGGTTCGACAGATCTACTCTGTCTCGTTCGAATCCTCGGTCTTTTCCGTCCAAGTCCGGCGAATCAGTTGCAGGCGTCGCTCGACCGCTCGTTTGCTCAGTTCAAGACGCTGAGCAATTTCATCGACTAGAAAACCATCCATCCTCATGACCGCAATCTGTTTCAGCTGCTCATCGTCCAGCTGATTCAGCAACCGCTCACACTCTTCGGCCAATTCCGTCTGAATGTCTGCTGCGTCATTTCCACCGGTCACCCCACCGATTCCACCCCCCTTCTGATCGCCCGACGGGTCCATGAAGACGGACTCACCACGAACGGAGCCGCCACCACGTTTTTGACGGGTTTGAAATCTCAAATGGGCGTGAACTTTGCGACCGGTCAGCGTGATCAGAAGCCCCCACAAATTGTCTCGGCCACGGAGATCGGGAAACTGGTCCTGGCGTATTCCGGCGATGAAGCTGTGGAACGCCGACAGAGCGATGTCCTCCTCGTCCCCCGTTCGTTTCAGATTTCCCGGCAACCGCTTCGCTGCGATTCGGACGAGTTGCTGGTAGTAGTCTTCCCACAGCTTGGCGATCGCCTGATCGTCACCGTCGCGAACACGGCTGAGCAGGTCTGAGAATTCGCCGGCAGGATTTTCGGATGCAGCTTCCATCTCTAGATCATGATCGATTGGAGTTGAGAAGGGAACGCGAGACTCGGTTGCGGCGACTAAAGCACGGTGCCAACGATGGAATTCCCCTCGCCGTCGCCTAATTCTGAGTCGATCGTGCCGCTGGCCGTCGATCCCGCATCAAAATGGCTGCGTCGCGCGAATCCGATGGCCAGAACACTGTCGCTTTCGCCTTCCGTGACGTTGGTCACTTCCGTGACGCTGGTCAGTCGGGCAACCTTTTTTCCGTCGCTCTCCAGCGTTGTTCCCGCCATCGGAACGCCGCCTGAGATCGACCAACGTACTAGTTTCTTCTGTACTTGGCCCAGGGCATCGAGTCTTGCCACCGTTTCCTGTCCCAGATAGCAACCCTTGGTAAATGAGATGGCAACGTCGTCTCTGTCGGCTTCTTGAGGCAGGTTGCTCTCATCCAGATCAATGCCCAGCCAGGGGAAGCCTTCACGCGTCCGCCTCTGATGAAACGTCGACTCGTTTCCTAGCTCCAGTTGCGCGGAACCGGTAGCTTTCAAACGTTCGAGAAGTCCTTCGGAGACCGCCGTGGCGTCGCCCTTGCCGCAGACCACGACGACCGTTCCCTCTCCCAGCCAACGCGTTCCATACCCAGTTGCGGCGACCCCGCCCACTGTGACGGTGCAACTCTTTAATACGACGCCATCCGTCAGTCGAAGGTCTGCGATTTCGGCGGCGTCGGGCGAAAGAACAAATGCCACGTAACCCTCGTCCATCACCTCGGGCGTGGCGTCTTCGCGGATTGTGTACCGATCGATATGGGCATGAATCGCATCCGATTGGCCAGGGGCGCCGATCATTCGCAGCACTGATTCCTCTCGGAACAGGCAAACGTGCCCCAGAGTCTTGCCGCGAACGTCGGTGACAAAACTCTCGCGGCCTTCCCCCAATTCGAGCGAGGTGACCTCGTTTGTCGTCACGTTATTTACGATCGTTGCGGCATCCGATCCGACAACTTCAACGATGCTGATGCGATCGAGTCGATCAATGGTGGGTGTCTTCATGGCACGGAGGATACCAGGGCGATTGTGACTCTTGGAGGTGACACTGTGCCTGCGGGACGCGCAGTCACGCTCGCACTGTTGAGAGTTCTGGGCTGCTGGCACAGGGGGTTCTGTGCCGGCGTCATGTCAGCAAGTTGTGCTCTGATCCGAAATTGTGAGCTTTTACGGAACAAATCTGCAGCCAAATGGTTCCTATAACCTACGGTGCATTGGGTGAATGCACGCGTAATCAGTGGGGCACAACCACAACACAGGGGGTTCGGTCATGAACCAGAGCCAATCTACTATCGAGCTCACCAAATCGTCGCCGCCATCGCCGAGTCCGAATGAGGCTGTCGATCCACTTCCTTGGCTGATTCGCAACCTGCAGAGAAAGCTGCGGGAGGAATCGAATGCTTCGGCGGAGAGTGAGGCGTCCCGCCCTCACGAAAGCTAGGTTTCCGCAATCCGAAGCTTTTTCCGACAGCGATGGATGGGTCGCATTTTGCCGGGCCACCAGTTCCGCAATCGGCACTGATTCCGCTACGCTAGCCTCACGGTCAACAAGACGAACGTGAGGCGATTTCTTTGAGGTCGCGTCGTTCAAGCGACCTCAGCCACTCCATTGGGTGTTGGCTCAAGTCACGACCGCTGCGTTGACCCATCAAACATCTCCGCTCGGAGATGACTCGGCCTTGGATGCCTTCGGAAGCGGAGATTTCGTTGTGAATCAAACCCGGTCGCTGTTCGCAGACGCCGAAGAGGAAAACCTCGAGCGTGCGCAACCCCTCGCTGCCCGTATGCGGCCGCAAGGCCTTGACGAGTTCATCGGACAGCAGCATGTCCTGGGCGAAGGTAAATTGCTTCGCCGGATGATCGACGCTCGTCGTCTTGGTTCGATCATCCTTTCGGGTCCACCAGGCACTGGAAAAACGACGCTGGCTCGTCTGCTTGCGATCGAGACTGGGAGCGAACTACGGACCTTGAGTGCAGTTTCGAGCGGTGTCAAAGACGTTCGCGAGATCTTGGCTTGGGCCAGCGACACAATTGCGAGCGGAGGTCCACGCCCGCTCCTCTTCATCGACGAGATCCACCGGTTCAGCAAGAGCCAGCAAGATGCTTTGTTGCCCGATGTCGAAGCGGGTGTGGTGTCGCTGATTGGGGCCACCACTAGCAACCCTTACTTCGCGGTCAACGGTGCGTTGCTCAGCCGAAGTCAGTTATTCCAGTTGGAGTCGCTCACGTCGGAGGACATCGGTGCGTTGCTTCGCCGCGCACTCAAGGACACAGAGCGTGGGTTGGGAATCCATGGCGTTTCGGTGGATGACGATGCCATCGAGTATTTGGCTGCCGCGAGCGAGGGAGATGCGCGACGGGCACTTTCCGCATTGGAGGTCGCAGTGTTGAGTTGTGGCGAGGCCAGCATGACCGTGACCCGCGACATTGCAGTTGAGACACTCGGTAGCCGCATGGGTGGCTACGACGGGACGGGCGACGACCACTACGATCTGGCCAGCGCGTTGATCAAGAGTTTGCGCGGTAGCGATGTCGATGCGAGTCTCTATTGGCTTGCACGGATGTTGGAGGGAGGCGAGGATATCCGATTTCTTTGCCGCCGCTTGGTGATTCTGGCCAGCGAAGACATTGGTAATGCTGATCCACAAGCGTTGGTGTTGGCGGTCTCCGCCATGCCGGCTTGCGAGTTCATGGGGCTCCCGGAGTGCAAATTGACACTCAGCCAGACCGTTGCCTATCTAGCGTTGGCGCCAAAAAGTAATGCGGCCACCACTGCGATCGGCAATGCCAGGAAGGATGTTCGAGAGAACCAGATCGTTCCCGTCCCCAAACATCTTCGTGACGCCCACTACTCGGGTGCCGCAGATTTGGGGCATGGGGAGGGCTACGAGTATTCGCATTCTGCGACCGATGGCGTTGCCACACAGGACTATCTAGGTGTGGATCGCGTCTACTACCAACCGGTCGATCGCGGCTTCGAGGCGGAGCTCGGGCAACGCATCGTCGACATCAAGAAGAAGCTCAAAGGTGATTTGGCTGAATGACCCTCATCGGTTTGAGGGTCGGGATTTATCCGCGAACGAGATTCACGACACGCAAACGGTGTTGTGTCCATGTTGCGCGGCGAGGATCTAGAACAGGCTGAGTTGCCCTTGCCCGTCGCGCGGAGGGCGGAATTGGCGGCAATCGAGCGGGGGCATGCGAGAGACGAGCCCCTGCTGGTCGCGAAAGAGGCGAAACATGCGTTGAATCTGCTCCGCGATAGGACCTGTGCCCACCATTCGGGAGCCGAAGTCGGAGTGATTCATCGAACCGTCGCGAGTTTGACGTATTCGCCCCAGAATCTTTTCAGCCATCTCTCCCCGAGTACGCCCAATCCATTCTTCGAAAACCGGTAGTACGGTTAGCGGCAGTCGCAGCAGCACGTAGCCGGCTGCAACCGCACCCGCATCGCGAGCGGCCGACAAGATTCCAGCGATTTCATGGTCGTTGAGTCCGGGAATGACTGGCGCAACCATCACGCCAACGGGAATGCCTGCCGCAGTCAACATCTCGATTGCACGCAGACGCGCTGCTGGAATACTGGTTCGAGGCTCCATTTCACGCGCTAGCTCGGGCTCCAGCGTCGTGATCGATACGAAGGCATGGGCGAGGGATCGTTCCGCCATCTCGCCGAGAATGTCGATGTCTCGAGTGATCAAGGCGTTCTTCGTCACGAGATTGACCGGCTGGTGACATTTTGCTGCGACACTCAAACAGTCGCGAGTCAATTGAAACTCGCGTTCGGCTGGTTGGTAGCAGTCTGTCACGCCCGAAAACGCGATCGGCTCAGGAACCCAAGATTTGCGAGCCAGGAACTCTTGAAACAAGCTTCCTGCATTGCGTTTTACGACAATCTTCGTTTCGAAATCCAAGCCAGCGTTCAGACCCAGGTATTCGTGCGTGGGGCGAGCGTAGCAATAGCTGCAACCATGAACGCAGCCACGATAGGGATTCACGCTGTAGCGAAACGGCAGATCCGGGGATCGATTCTCGGTCACGATTGTCTTGCTGGAATCGTCGCAGTATTCGATCTTTCGGTGATCGATCTGCCGTAAGTACTCGTCATCCCACTGAACCTGCTCCAGGTCGGGTTGCCGCCGGACTTGTTCGAATCGGTTGGGTGGGTCGATGTGGGAACCGTGACGCATACGTCGAACCCAAGTAAGATGTTGGCCGCTGTGATCAGAGTCCTATCTTAGAAGACGGTGATGCTGGTCAACAGGAACGGAATCAGACATGTCGAATCAATGGTCCAAAATCGGGCCGCCGCGACAGGATTTGAAACACTAACCCTACCCACCGATCGCGGGCGCACGGAATCTTGAACGACACAATCCACGAAGGGATCGCCGTGGTTACCCCAGGAGGGGTGAGGCGGACGGCACGCGATGAATCGGCTTTCTTCGGTTGGGGATCCGCGCGGGCTAGCGACCTGCCAGGACTCATAAGTTCATTGGGATGTCTCTCGTTGTACCCCGGACTTGCGAGGCCTTGCTTGTGAACACTCCTTTGCTTGCCATGCTGCCGGGTTTAGAGGCAGCGATCAGTGGACTTCTGAGTCCAGCCGGATTGGCGGTGGTGATCATCGGGACGGCCCTCGGGATCTTTGTGGGGGCGGTGCCCGGTTTGACGGGAACGATGTTGATCGCGTTGATGCTGCCGTTGACGTACGGCGCCGACCCGCTGTTGTCGATGGCCTTCCTCATCAGTATTTATGTCGGCGCGGTAAGCGGCGGGATGATCACGGCGACACTACTGCGGATGCCAGGGACGCCGGCTTCGATCATTACCACGCTCGACGGCTATCCGATGGCCCAGCAGGGCAAGCCAGGACGCGCGCTTGGTCTTGGCGTCATGGCATCGTTGGTGGGCGGGATGATCTCGTGGGGATTTCTCGTGATGCTAACAAGCCCGATCGCGAAGCTCTCTTCGAAGTTCGGGTTCTTCGAGTACTTTTCACTCGTGATGATGGCACTCGTCTTGATCGCGACGATCGGTGGCAAGTCGTTGGCGAAGTCACTCTTCTCGGGTTTCCTCGGAATCTTGCTCGCGATGCCTGGGATCAACGCGGCGACGGGTCAGACACGTCTGACATTTGGCATCACCGAAATGAACGACGGATTCCAGTTGCTTCCCGTTCTGATCGGATTGTTTGCGGTCAATCAAATCCTGCGAGACATCATCAATCTCGAGCAGGAAGCAGAGCCGATTGAACTAGGAAATGAGAGCGTGTTCCTTCGTTGGAAGGATTTCGTCAAGCATGGCGTGAACTTGATTCGGTCCTCGGTGATTGGCACGTGGATTGGGATACTGCCGGGTATCGGTGCGAACATCGGTTCGGTCACCGCCTACAGTGTCGCCAAGAGTCTTTCGAAAGAGCCCGAAAAGTTTGGTACCGGTCATGAAGATGGCGTGGTTGCATCGGAGGCGGCCAACAACGCCACGATCGGCGGGGCACTGATTCCCTTGATTGCGATGGGGTTGCCGGGCAGTGTCGTCGAAGCGGTCTTGCTCGGGGCGTTGGTCATTCACGGTCTGCAACCGGGACCCCGGTTGTTCAGCGAGAGTCCCGACATGGTTTACACGATCATGGGCGCCATGTTGATCGCCAATGTTGTGATGGCGGTGACGATGCTGCTGTCGATGCGTTTGCTCGCCAAGGTCGTGCACGTACCGCGACCTTACTTGTTGCCGGTGATTCTCTGCTTTTGCGTGATCGGGTCCTTTGCCCTATCGAATCGACTGTTCGATGTATGGGTCATGCTGGCCTTCGGATTGCTTGGATTCGCACTTGAGACGTGCAAAATTCCATTGGCCCCGTTCATCATTGGCTTCGTGCTGGGGCCGATCGCCGAAGAGAACCTGAGCCTTGGTTTGCAAGCCTCGGACGGCAGTTTTTGGCCGATCTTCACGCGACCACTTTCTCTGCTGTTCATCGCGATCGCCATCCTCATGCTTGTGATTCCGACTTTGAAAAGACAATTCAGTCGAACTCCGGAGGCGCCGGCATGAACAAGCCAATTTTGATTTGGCACGCAGTTGCCGGAACGGCGATTTTTGCTCTGCTCGCTTGGCAGGCCATTCGGATTGCGTCACAGGAATCGGCAGGCGAGTATCCCGATCGGCCGATTCAGGTGGTGGTCCCCTACGATGCTGGGGGTGGAAGCGACACGTTTGTGCGGATCCTGCAAAAAGGAATTGCGGAAGACGGCCTGTTGGATCAACCCCTGGTGATCATCAACCAGTCGGGCGGGAGTGGGACGATTGGAAGTCGCGAAGTCAAGAATGCGACGCCCGACGGTTACAAAATTCTCTGCCACCACAATGCGATCATCACGGCCAAGCTTGCCGAAACGGTTGATTACGGACCCGAGGCATTCGAAGCGATCGCGTTGACGGGCGAGATGTCGATGGTGATTCTCGTGCGCGATGATTCCGAGTATCGCAACATCAAGGACTTACTCCTGGCGGCCAAGCGAACGCCAAAATCCGTTCGGTTTGGAGCGAACAAAGGAGCGCCGTCTTACTTCACCACCTTGCAACTGGAGAAGGCAGTTCCGGGCGCCGAATTCAATATCGTATCGGCCGGCGGCGGCGCGGACCGTTACTCCAAAATCCTGGGGGGGCATCTTGAGTCGGGGATCTTTTCGCTTTCGGAGTATCTCGATTTCCGTGGTACTGAGGGGACGCCACCCGATCAGAACATTCGTGCCATCGCGCTACTGAGTTCCGAACGCCATGAGTCCATTCCCGATGTACCGACTGCGACAGAGATGGGTGTTCCGGTTGTGCTTAAGAACGCCAACTACTGGTGGGCCCCGAAGGAAACGCCCGAGGAAGTGCTGGACCAATGGGCGACTGTTTTGGGCGACGTGATGCAGAACGAAACCGTTTTGGGCGAACTCTCGCGGTTGCGGATGGACCCGACGTTCGATCGAGGTGACTCGTTCAAGCAACGCTTATCGGAGACGGTCGACCAGTTCACTGCAGTGGCTGAGCAGAAGCAGGCATCTCTGCCGAACTTCACGCTTTACGTTGGCGTTCTGGTGGGTCTGTTGTTGATATGGACGGTGGTCGAGGCAATCCGTGGTGATGTGAAGAGCGGGGATTCCGTGTCGCCGGAGTTATCGACCGACTACGTCAAGCGGCCAGGAATTGCGGCGGCATGCTTTATCGCCCTCTGCGTGTACGTCGTCCTGCTCCGACAAGACTGGATGCCATTCGCCGTTGCCTCTGTGGCGATGGTCATCGTGATTGGTGGAATCATGATGCGAGCGGCTCCCGCACGCTGGCTGGTGCTGATCGAGCTGGCCCTGCTAACCGGATTGGGGGCTCAGTTTGTGTTCAGCGAAGTCTTCGTCACACCACTGCCATAGGAATAGCCGCGATATCCTGATTTTGTTTGATGCTGAGCGCACGCGTAAGTAGACTCGACGCCTCGTTTTGACGTGCCCCCCGGCACAAGGATGTAGCTCTCCTGCGATCGTTGCCCCTTTAGTTTTTACCGAAAGTGGCCATTGGATCT
>JBPCVD010000103.1:0-15160 GCA_051010815.1 Rubripirellula sp. | reverse complement strand
TTCCGAATCAATCGTGGTCAGTGCGTCGTCCGAAATCTCAACGACAAGTTGGTTCTGCGAAGCTGTCCCGACCAGCAGGAGCGGGTAGATCATCACATCGGCTTTCCTAGCCCCTTCCGTCAGCTCTTTCTCCAGCGTTTCGACGGTACTTCGATCCAGTGCGACCGCCTTCACATCGAGTGGTTGGTCGGTAACGGCCCCCCAACCGCGGCGGATGGTTTCCGCATCTTCAGAGGTACCGAACAAAAGCAGCCGCAATGGCACATCGCTGCGTTCGGAGCTGGATGCCGGCAGGTTCGCTTGTTTCGTCCGCGAGCACCCTAGCAACGAAGCAGACGATACCGCCGCAACCGATTCCAATAGAAACTGGCGTCGACGAAAGAGAGAAAGTTCGTCTGTCACTGGCGCGGCTCGAGGTGAAGAAAGAAACACGCTGCGACCCAGGGAAGCAGACGCGGTACAGTCCGATGCTGTTACGCACTATAGTGGCCGCCAGTTCGAACAACTCCTGTGCCCCGCGACACGAGCGAAGAAAACCAGACTGATGAGCTACTACCTAGGCATTGACGTTGGCACCAGTGGAACGAAGACCCTCGCGATCGATGCGTCGGGGAAGGTTCTTGCGGAGGCAGACGCTGAATACCCTCTCTATCAGCCCAAGCCAGGATGGACCGAACAAGACCCAGAGGACTGGTGGAAAGCAACGGTCAAGACGGTTCGAGCTGTAATGAAGAAGGCCAAGCTCAAGCCTGAATCCGTCCGCGCGATTGGCCTCAGCGGGCAAATGCACGGGTCGGTCTTTTTGGACAAGAACGGAAAGGTGATCCGCAAAGCGCTGCTTTGGAACGACCAGCGGACCGAAGCCGAATGCGAGGAAATCACTTCCGCTGCAGGCGGTCGAAAGAGCCTGATCAAGATGGTTGCGAATCCAGCGTTGACTGGCTTCCAGGCGCCCAAAGTGTTGTGGCTGCGAAATCGTGAGAAACGCAACTTTGACAAGCTCGCGAAAGTGCTGCTACCGAAGGACGACGTCCGCCGCCGCTTGACGGGCGATTACGCCACCGAGGTGAGTGATGCGAGCGGGACGCTGTTTCTGGACGTCGTCAATCGTCGCTGGTCAACGAAACTCCTGAGCAAGCTAGACCTTGACGCAGACTTGCTACCGCGTGTCGTTGAAAGCGATGAGGTGACGGGAACATTGACGGCTCAAGCTGCCAAGCAGCTTGGACTGACAACCGATTGCAAAGTGGTCGGCGGGGCAGGGGACTGTGCTGCCGGCGCCGTCGGCAACGGCGTGGTCCGCAAGGGAGTATTGAGCACGTCGATCGGGACAAGCGGCGTGATGTTCGTCCACTCCGACGAACCCCAGTACGACGCGTCTGGTCGACTGCACACCTTCTGTCACGCGGTGAACGGAAAGTGGCACATGATGGGCGTCAATCTGACCAGCGGCGGATCACTTCAATGGTGGGTGGATTCCGTTCTGCAAGGACTCACCGGAATCTCAGCCAAGCATCGATATACCGCAGCGACCGCCGAAGCAGCGGACATTGCCCCAGGAAGTGGCGGCTTGTTGTTCCTGCCCTACCTCAATGGCGAGCGGACGCCTCACGCGGACCCGCATGCTCGCGGAAGCTTCGTAGGAATGAATCTGACCCACACCCGTGCTCACATGACAAGAAGCGTGATGGAGGGGGTCACCTTTGCGTTAAGAGACAGCCTGGCGATCATTGAGTCGCTCGGCGTTCCGGTTCGCCAAATACGTGCATCGGGTGGCGGCAGCAAGAATCCGCTCTGGCGCCAAATGCAAGCCGATGTGTTCGGCAAGAAAATCACGACGCTTGAAGTCGAGCAAGGTCCTGCGTTCGGTGTGGCCCTGTTGGCCGCCGTCGGCGACGGTGCTTACCGCTCGATCGAGTCCGCCTGCAAAGCGACGATCACCGTTGCAGACGAAACACCCGCCGATCGCGCCGCCGTTCGAAACTACAACAAATTATTCCCGATCTATCGCGACCTGTACGGTGACCTCAAAGATTCGATGTCCAAGCTTGCTCAGTTCCAGGCTTCCTGATCGCCAGCATCGCCATCGAAACGTTAAGAATGGCGGTGTCTCAACGTCGAAAGTGCTGGCCGTCTGAAGTAGGATATCGGCGTTTGCGATGGAAGCCATTCCGTCCTACCTGACACCTGCCCCAAGACAAACTCATGCAACGCCTACTCTCGCTCGCCTTGGCGAGCCTACTACTGACTCTCATCCAATCGGGTGTATACGCCGAGGACAAACTCAAGGCGCTCATCATCGACGGGCAGAACAACCATGCTGCCTGGCCCAAGACAACCGTGATGATGAAGAAGTACCTGGAAGACTCGGGACGGTTCACCGTCGATGTCGAACGGACGCAATACACCTGGAAGGGCGGAGACTTGCTGAAGGAGTTCCCACTCGAAGACGGCAAAAACTACGAAGACTTGTCGAAGCCGAAAGCGGATCCTGATTTCGGGCCCAACTTTTCAGACTACGACGTCGTGATCAACAATTTCGGCTGGAACGCGGCGCCCTGGTCCGACAAGACGAATCAAGCCTTTGACGAATATGTCAAAGGTGGTGGAGGACTCGTCATCGTGCATGCGGCCGACAACTCGTTCGGCGACTGGCAGGCCTACAACGAGATGATTGGACTCGGCGGTTGGGGTGGACGAAACGAGAAGACGGGACCTTACGTCTACGTAGATGAAGCCGGTGAAACCGTGCGTGACACCACGCCGGGCAATGGTGGATCTCACGGTCCTCAACATGAATTCCAAATCGTCGTTCGCAATCCGGATCATCCCATCACTCAGGGCTTGCCGCGAACTTGGCTGCACTCCAAGGATGAGCTCTATCAACAACTTCGTGGCCCCGCCGACAACATGACGATCTTGGCGACGGCATACGCGGACAAGGATTTCAAAGGCACCGGACGAAATGAGCCGATGATGATGACGATCGACTACGGAAAAGGTCGCGTCTACCACACTCCGATGGGACACGCCGATTACTCAATGGAATGCGTCGGATTCATCACGACGCTGCTGCGTGGAACGGAATGGGCAGCGACTGGAGAAGTGACTTTGACGGACGTCCCGGAAGACTTCCCAACCGCAAAGGCCGTCAGCTTACGCGAGTTCGACTGAGCCATTGCATCAGCGTTCGACGCGTCGATCACCGTTTCGCGAGCGATGAAACCGCTGGTCGTGTTAGCCGCTCGTCAGTACCAGTCAGTCGTCTGTGGTAACCGCATGCGGTGATGATCGCATGGAGCTCAAAAGGTTGCGAAAACGTAGCCGCCGTGCCGAACGCGATCGACGACCAAGTTGCGGATCGCTTATCGCTGGCGAACGTTCAAGAAGGGCGGTCGCCAGCTTGGCGCCAGCGAGGCATCGTCCACGTTGACGCCAGCTTCTGCCTCGCCACGATGATTCAAGAGAGGATGGTCGGGCATCACTTCAAGATCTTCTAATGCCACGAACCGAACACGGCCATCTTCATACAGAACGTTGATACCGGTCGCGTTGTGCCCTAACCGTTTGCTCAAGTCTTTTGGGTCTGTGATCCCAGCAAGCGGGGCGTCTGACATGACCGCGAACGATGCCCGCGATTCAAACTTCGGCGAAGTCAGGCGATCCTGCTCGACGACTCCCAGGTTGTAGGCGTAGTGGCCACCCGAGAACTGCTGCATCTGCCGAAGCCGATCGACCGACGCATCGTGCAATTCGTCCAGCGACACGATCTGGTCAAGGTTCGTCAGGGCCGCCTGGTTACCGGCTGGCTGATCCAGCGAAGGGCACCAACGAACGGACGGATCTGTTAAGAGCCCGGCTTCGTTCAACCGAACCGCGAACACGCCGGCAAAAGCCTCCGGTCCCTGTTCGGAGACGGCTGGAAGCCGATCCTGCGGGTTGTGGTTCACGAATTGTGTGATCGCCGTACCGAACTGACGCAGCTGATCCTGACAGGCAACCTTTCTCGCTTCAAATCGTCCATGAGCGAGTGCTGGCAACATCAGCGACAGGATGACGACGACGGCACCTGCGGCGCCGATCCAATCAATCCACGCCGCCCCACCGCTACGCGCCGTCTCCACGCCGGAATGGAGCGGCTTCAATGGTGCCACTGCATCGTCGGCCTCGGAAACGACAGGAGACAATAACGGATCGGACGGTCCGGTCTCGGAATTGTCGACCGCACCAGTCTCGGGAGAGGGAAGAGGCGGAAGGTTCGCAAGCGTTCGCGAAACGAGATCTCGGGGCGGATCCTCTGGCGGTTCAAACGATCCCTCGAGAGGACGAAGCGACCGTTCGATCTCAGCAAGCTGCTGCCGAGCTTCGGGGTCGTCCTGCAATCGCTGAGCCACACGACGCATTTCGTGCGGCTCGAGGGCGCCAAGCAAGTAGCCAAGAAGGTCTTCGTGCATTACCAGAAGGTCGACGCGTGGAGGTGGGACATCCGCTGCTGATGAAGGTTCGTTGCATCCCTCGAACGAACCTATATACGCGCGCAAGCACTGCTCGGTTCACCGCAATCGATGCGGATCACAACCTTCGGAGCTCAGGCCTCCGGTTCGTGCCGGGTCTCATCCCAAAGCAGGCCCAGTCGCTGGACGGCCGCATGAAGACGACTTTTGACCGTCCCCACGGGAATCCCCAACGCTTCAGCCGCTTCGCGGTATTTCAATCCCTGGTAGTACACCAGGTGAATGACCTGCTGCATCGACTCGCCAAGGGAATCGACGGAATCATGAACCCAGCGACTGTTCTCCTGATCCGATGCCGCACGATAAGGATCGGGAGAATCACCGACCAGCTTTTCTGACCAGCTATTGCTGCGATCGTCTTTTTCACCCGATGACGTTCGATCCAGGCTGACCATACGGTGCCGCTTGTTGCGACGCTGGACATCGATCGCTTGATTGGTTGCGATCGCATAGAGCCACGGGCGAAAACGCCTGGCGGGGTCAAATTGGTGACACTTGAGATGGACCTGAAGAAAGGTCCCTTGAAATGCATCCTCGGCCATCTCGGCATTGCCGATGTACCGACGAAGGTAACTGTAAATCTCTCGCTCGTAGCGCCGCATCAACGTTTCGAAGAGCCCGCGATCACCCGATTCTCGATACTGGGCGATCAAGCTCTCATCCGAAACATCACTCTGCAGAGCCGTCGAAACGACCTGTGCTGAGGCATTCATGGAATCAGCCAATGTTAGAAGGAAAAACAAAAAACAGAATAAGTAAGAACGTGCAAACGCACGGGATCAACGCCTCAATGAACAACCTCGACGCCGCGGAAAGGAAAAATAAAGCCCGCAGGCGAGTAGCTCGGTGAGACGCTGTCTAGTATCCCCGAAAATGTCCCAAAGTCAAAACTGAATTGCTATCCACCATCGGCGAACCCCCTTGCAGAGGTGGCTGGTTGAATGTTTGCGTGAGCACTACAACCTCAGGTTTGCCGCAAAAATCAGACGGGACGATTTCTTTGACGAACGAGCAGAAAAACGGCCACCGTTACATTTGGGCACAACCGGGCGATATCAATGCCTTCTTTGGCCTGATGCTCGACAACGTGGCTGGCCTGCTGCTAATGGTGGGGTTGCTTAAGGGTTTTGGGTTCCCCACGGACTTCGCGGTTTCCGCGATGGTGCCCGGAACAGCCCTCGGAGTCCTGGTTGGCGATCTCGCCTTCTTTTACCTCGCATTTCGTCTCGCCCACCGAACGGGGCGGTCCGATATCACCGCCATGCCGCTCGGACTCGATACTCCAAGCACATTCGGCATCGTCCTATTCGTACTCGGCCCCTCCTATCTGCAGGGGCGTCAGATGGAACTCTCTGAGATCGATGCGGCCTACCGCACCTGGTACATCGGTATCTGGTGCATCGTCCTCAGCGGTGCACTGAAGTTCACGCTTGCACCATTCACCGAGTGGGTGCGGCGAGTGATTCCGCGCGCTGGCCTGCTTGGTTCGCTCGCGGCAATCGCGCTCGTGCTGATCAGCTTCCTCCCCCTGATGGACATTTTCGGCCACCCTCTTCCGGGCATGCTCGCAATGGTGATCGTGCTGACCACTCTGGTTGGCCGAATTCCTTTGCCGGGCCGGACACCTGGCACACTTGGGGCGCTCGTCGTATCAGGCGCGGTCTTTTATCTGATGTGCTTCATTCCCGGAACGGGCTACCAGTTTCCAACTGCGCCCGAAACCATTCAGTGGTTTCCCACCAGATGGATGGAAGCATGGCGGTTCGAGTGGTTTGCTGCGTTCGACGATGCATTGCCCTACCTACCGATCGCGATGCCATTCGCCATCGGAACCGTGGTCGGCGGCGTGGATTGCACGGAGAGTGCCGCGGCCGCCGGCGACAAGTACGACACAAGAACGGTCATTGGTATCGAGGCAATCGCAACGCTGATCGCCGGGATCTCTGGGGGAGTGATTCAAACCACGCCCTACATCGGACACCCCGCTTACAAAGCAATGGGCGGCCGCGCCGCCTACACGCTCGGCACTGCATTGCTGATTGGTTCGGCAGGACTCGTCGGCTACTTCGCTTGGTTGAATGCCTACATTCCTGCAGCAGCCGTTTACCCGATCCTCGTCTTTGTCGGCCTGGAAATCACTGCGCAGAGCTTTCTGGCAACACCACGTCGCCACTATGCTGCGGTCGCATTGGCCTGCCTTCCTGCGCTTGCCTTCTTGGCGATGAGCCTTCCCGGTCGCATCTTTGGTGACGTTTCAATTCGCGACGCGCAGATCACGATGACGTCGCTCGCGGACGGCAATTTGGTCGCGAACTTAAAGACGCTAGGAATGCTTAGCAGTGGGTTCATCCTCACTAGCTTGCTGTGGGCATGGGCCTTAGCGAAAGCGATCGACCGGCAGATGGTTGTCGCAGCAAAAGTAATGGTCATCGCAGGCCTGCTGACCCTGTTTGGGATCATTCACTCGCCGCTTGCCGGCAGTCAACTCTTCCTACCTTTCGGCCCCGAAAGCTGGGGTGGGATCGTGCTGGATGCGGCCAACCGTCGCCCCGTCCTTGAGTTCGCGGTGGGTTACTTTGCATCCGCGGCCGTGCTGTTCGCCTGGTCGTTCTACCCGAACATCGGCACACCGATCGCCCATGACGATACAGAGACCGAGCACTGAGAACGATCGAAGACACTTAAGCTGGCCTGTGTCACAAGCGACCATGTCGATCACGAACGAAAGCTTTCCTTCACTCGAAAGCCGGTGATCCCCTACGACGCGTCCAGCGTCCTCGGTTCATTGCGAACCGTCGTCGCAGTTAGTAGCTCGATGCTTGGTGGCAGCCGGCCCTTCAATGCCATGGCCTCCGATTTCGACTCGCACCACGCGAAAACACCGGGACCCCAACTGCTCTGACCAAATCCAACGACACCCTCGCTTGCCAACCAATCGATCACGCCAGTCACGCCCGGTCCGTTGTAGGGCCCGCCTTGCACCTGCGAAAAAAGCTGCCCACTACGTTCGTTGTAACGCCGAACGCTATCGGCGAACAAAGGAAAGTCTTGCGTCTCGGCGCCAGCGACAATTCCCTCCGAAACAATCTGACGAAGCAGTCGTGCCGAGGCCGAATCGGCGGCCGAAAGAGTGGCGAATTTATCTCGCTCGTTCTCGCCGCTGACCATATGCTGCTCTTCCGTTGGCCGCATCACAATCGCTGTCCATTCCTTCGGCAACTTGACGCATTTCCGGGTCGGGTTCAGGTCCGCGTCCGAATCTCCGAGCTCGTAGATTAAACCACCGAGGAAATAGCCGTGTGCTCCGACAGCACTTCGTCGACCTCGCGTGGCGAGTTCACGAACCAAGGTCGCTCGATCGCACTCCTGCCGCAGAAAGTGACAGACGCCCTCCGAGACAGCGAGGGAGATTTGCGTCCCGCTTCCCAATCCAAAATGACTCGGCGCAGCCTGCTCCACCTCAACACGGCATGCCGGAAGTTTGTCCCACCCCAACCAGCGGCTGATCCGTTCCGCAATCGGCTTGATTCGAGATTCAAACTTGGAACTGCATTGAAAACCATGACTAGGACGCACGACGACACATGTTTGTGGCGCATCAACCATCACGCCAACGCCGCCGAATGGCGCAATCGTGTCCAGCAATCCAAAGTGCAGCCTTGAACCGGTTGTCACGCGCACCGTCGAGGGCTCGTTCAGTTCCACGTGAGGTTCACTGGCTCGCGAATCGCTCATCAATCGTCTTTTGCAAGAACTCAAAGGCGTTGCGTTCGGTCGGCCCACCGGTCTTTTCGATCAAGGGCCGCAAACGTTTCAACTGCTGATCAATTTCGCAAGACTCTAACAGATGAGTCCGTGTGGCAAGGATGGCCGCCTCGATGACCGCAAACATCGCACGGTTGAATCCGAAGAACGGGCGGACAGTTTCTTCCCGGACGACTCGACATTGAACGTCGACGCGTGGTTGATCGGTCGAAATGGAATCAACCTCCACCGCAAACCAGCGATGGCAATCGCGGAGAGGCCACCAAGCGGTTTGATCCAACTGCCGGACGCGGCCTTGAATCTCCACCGGCTCCAATGCATCCACAGCCGCCTTGGCAAACAGTTCAACATCGTCGGTCACATGAACGACTGCTTTCCCAGTGGCAACCAGATTTTGGTAGGTGCGAGAGGAATTGAAGGGTCGCAACAGCAGAGTCGACGGCCCAACGCAATCACGCAATTGTGCGTCGACGACTGGCCCCATCGGTGCCACATTCACCCTTCCATCAGCGTCGACCGAGGTGACGATCGATTCAAGAATCACGACGCGAATTCTCCGCGCGCGGGATCGCGGTGGGCTGATTCGGCCTGTAGCGTTTCCGATGCGATCGTTCCGTCTCGCAACCCGTTGGGATGGGCACGATCGAGTCGGTTCTTTCCTCGGGTCAAGGCAATGAAGTTTCGCAGCACCGTCAGACCATGGTCCGTCAGCACGGACTCAGGATGAAACTGCACACCATAGACGGGCCGAGTCCGGTGTCTCAGTCCCATGATGACGCCATCGTCATCGCTTCGCGCCGTGACTTGCAACTCGTCGGGCAACGCGGACTCATCGACCGCCAAAGAATGGTACCGACCGACGGTGAACGGCGACGGCAAACCTTCAAACAGTCCCGCACCATCATGCGTGATACGACTGGGCAACCCATGGCGTGGACCACACTGTCGAATCGAACCCCCAAACGCAGCGGCGATAGCTTGGTGTCCCAGACAAACGCCCAAGATGGGGACGTGGGATGAAAGATGCCTCACAAGCTCGACGGAGCAGCCAGCGTTTTCTGGTCGTCGAGGTCCGGGGGAGAGAATCACGGCGGAGGGCGACAATGCCTCACAAGCCTGCGTACTCATCTGGTCGCTGCGGACAACTCGCGTGCGACAACCCAGCCGCCGGACATACCGGGCCAGATTGTGCACAAAGGAATCGTAGTTGTCTAAGAGCAGGATCACAGCTTATCGGCGTGGTTTGGCAAACTTGATCTTTTCGATCAGTTTGACAACTTCGTTGCCATCTTTGTAGCCGCTTACTGCTGTAATCGATTGAATAACGTATTCATACCGAAGGTTGTAATCGGTATCGATCTCGATTTCGGGCCCATCTTCGCCCTCAACCGGTGCGGTCGTCCCGATCAACGAAACAACGTTGGCCCGCAATTCATTGAAATCGGTCCCCAAATTGATCTCATTGAGGGACATCGAGGTCAAACGCCCGTTCTCGTCGGCCTGCAGACGAAGTTTTAGTGGCAGGTCTGTTGGATCCATCGTGACCGAGTCGCTTCCGGCCAACGGCATCCGAACGCTGAAGTCTCCTTCGAGCTCGACGATTTTGAAAGTCATCACGAAGAAGATGAGCAGCAGAAAGACGATGTCAATCATGCTGGTCATGTTCAGCTCACTCTTCTGACCCTCTTCTCGGTTTCGGATTTTCATGAGCGATCCTCCTTCACGCGAAGTGCGAAGTTCTCGAGCTTCTGCTCTTGAGCAACACGAATCACCTCCTGAACATCTCCGGCAGCGGTGTCTTTGTGGGCACGGATGACCACGTTTGCGTCCTTGACCGATTTGCCTTCGGCTTTGATGACCGCCAACTCTTTCTGCAATCCAACACGGAGTGTTTCCGCGGTGTAGTCATCACCGCCCAGAATGACTTCGCCATCTTGAGCGACGTGCAGGATGATCGGAAATTCGAGGGGCACTTCCGGTGGTTTGACCAATTGACTGCTCGGCAACTTCACACGGTCATTCGACTCCGTCTGCGCGAAGTTGATCAACACCATGAAGAACGCAATCAACTGGAACACCATGTCGATCATTGGCGTCAGATCGCCCTCCGCCAAATCGACCTTTTTCGATTTGACTCTCATTTATTTCTTGGCCCCTTGAGGTTGCACATCCTCAAATCGGCTCATCAAGTTTTCACTTGTCACACCGACCTCAAGCAGCAAACGCGAGACTCGGTTTCGCAACACGTTGTAGGCCGCGATTGCGGGAATCGCGACAGCCAATCCAACCAGGGTCGTGAACAACGCCGTCGAAATACCTTCGGCGAGCTCAGCCGGTTTCGGCGATGCTCCACCGAGAGCAATGACTTGGAACGATGAAATCATTCCGTGAACCGTACCGAACAAACCGATCATTGGACTCAGGTTGCCGATCAAAGCCATGTAGCTCAGGCGATGCTCAAGCTTCATGCTCTCTTCTTCGCCCACTTCCTGCATGCCCTCGATCGCCTTGTTGTAGCCGCGTGACAACTTCGCCAAACCGGCCGACAGCACTTGTCCAAGGACGGACTCATCGGTCCGGGCCATGTCGTAGGCACCCTGGAAGTCCTTCTCGTTAAGCTTCTCTTCGAATGCGTCGACCAGTTCTTGTGGACAAAGCGTGTCGCGACGAGCCGCCAACATGTTCATCACAAACAGCGAGACCAAGGTGACCGACAGCGCTAAGAAGACGAGCAAGTAGCCCCAACCGAGCGAGCGGATAACCCACCCCAGAAGGTTCTCGTCCGAGCTTCCACCCGCGTCACCGCCATCACCGGCAGGCTCCGCCGCTGGCTCGGCAGCAGGCTCAGCGGCCGGCTCTGCGGCAGCTTCCGCGCCACCACCAAACTCACCCGCAGCATCATTCTGTGCCAGTGCCGGTGAGAAGGACATCAAAGCCGCCAGCAATGCCAGCGGAATCATCGCCGCACGAAAGCCACGACCAAACGCAAAACCAGGAAGCGAACCGCAAGCATCGAACATCAACGAAGCTCTCCGGGAGAAAAGTAGAGGGAGGGAGGCGAGGTAGGGCGTGGGAATCCAGCCGCATCTCTTTCGGAACCAGAATAGTCTAGCGAAGGCCGTTTGACAGCATCCACAGCCGCCCCCCGAAGCCATCTGTGAAAAAAGACTGAAAGTTAGGGGGGCTGGTTAAGTCTTAATGGTCTGTGTCAGCCCGAAGTACTCAGAAACCTGGATATCGTTTCTGAAGTTCCTGTCTCGCCTCTGCGGCACGCTCAGGCTTGCCAACTTGAGGCCACAGCTCGACAAGCTTTTTCAGGGCCTCCGCGTGCGCATCGGGTTGAGCGGAGAACATCAAATGGGTGTGTAGGTAAGCCATGATGGCGCCCTCAGGATCGTCATTTGCCTCATAACTGGCACCCTGAGCGTTGTAAATCCGAGCGGCCAATTCGACGTCAGCAGGATTCATCTCGGCAATCAGCCCCTTAACCACCTGCAAGCCTTCCGCGCCGTTGCCCTTCTGAGCTTCGGCGACGGCCTTTCCCGCCTTACACAACGATTGCAGGCGAGCCGTCTGAGAGGTTTGAGCCTTCAGGCCCAGCACTTTGTCGAACTCAGCGGCGGCGGCATCGCTTTGGCCCATCTTCAAGTGCACCAAGCCCTGCAAATAGCGGGACTCAATCTTCATGTCCGCAGAGGGTGCCTGTGCGAGAGTCTTGTAATACGACAGAGCTTTTTCGCTATTGTTCGAAGCGAGGGCCATGTCCCCTAACAACTTCGCTGCGTCATAGAAGTGCCACGAGTTGCGATTGTTGCCAGCGAAGGCGAGCGTCTTTCGAACCGCTTCGTCCAACTTCCCCTTGCCGGCCAGGGCAAGGTTGGCCTCGCACATCGCAATGTAGAACGCGACATCCTGCTTGATCACGTCCCTTGTGATCGCATCAAAGTTGACGTTCTTCAACTCACTCAGCGCCGACTCGTATTGTCCATCCAGCGCGAACTCACGTGCTTTCGTCAGCGTCGCAGGATCTCCTTCAAACATGATCTTCAAGATCTCGCCCGCCATGAAGTTCTGCACGTTCCCAGCTTTGTCGAGCTGCACGCCATCCTTACTCGTCTGCTTGACGGCACCGCTAACGTTGTCACCGTCCATGTCGTACACGCGGTCAAGCTGAGCCTGGGCCAACGGGGCGATGACGAACCACAGGCACGCGACGATGGAAAGACGTAGCTTTGAGGAAAAGTGAATCATGGAGCTGGAGTATTCGGTGTTCAGGAGGTGATGGAGAGTTGTGATGCAGGTGAGCTCGCAAAAGCATCCGATGCTTCAGGAAATTACGAACCTGCAAGTTGTCTATGCGGCGGGCAGCGCGGGCAGCCCCACGGGTTTCTTGCCGAGCTCTTTCCGAATCAACTTCAACAATTGATCGAACTTGGCTCGCTGTTCTTTGCCGCCCATCGCAGGATAGAGGGCGTTCACTTTGGTGATGTCCGTCACCGCTTTCTCGATCAACGCGTTGTTTTTCGCTGCCTTGCCCCACAAATAGCGACAGAGCGCCACGTGATAGCGAGCGTCAAAGAACATTGCCTTGTACTTGGGGTCGCGACTGGTCAACTGACTGACTTTGCCCCATCCCCAGATAACGTTCTGCTTTTTGGCATCGGGACGTCCGCCATTGAGCGATGCTTCGTACGCTTTGCCGGCAAACTTAGGGGGCACGATGGCTGCCCACTGCTCGTAAGCGAGCGCCGCCTCCATCTGTGCGTCGAGCATCATTGGCTTCTCGGCTAGCAGCTTCTCAAAGATATCGAGCGATTGCTGATAGTTACCCAGCAAACGGTTCGCTTTGCCCATTTGGAAATCGACGGTCAATGGCGTTTTCGGATCCTGCTTTTTCAAACGCGTGAAGGTCGCTAACGCCGTCTTCAACAATTCGGCTGCCTCGCCTTGAGCTTTGATTTTGTTCGGTTGCATCGATGCTTCCGCCAGGTCCATCAGCGTTTGGCCAACCCACTGCAGCGTCGCCGGATCCTTCGTCGTCTCGGAAATACGATCCAGGAAGATTCGAAACGCGCTGGCCAACTTTGCTTTTTGAGCGGGATTCGCAACTTCCAATTGCTCACGAATGTCACGAGCCATTCGAATGTAGATTCCCGTCAGCTTTTTCTGCGCGTCAGGACCAGCCACGCTCGCGCGTAGCTTCTCCATGACTTTGCTCGCCCGCTCCAGCATTGCTTTCGAGTCACCATCGTCGGAGGTCATCCGCTGAACGATGACTTGCAACTCTGTGCTGAACAGATCGCTTGCAAACGTCGGATCGGGCTTGCCCTGCAGATCAATGAGTTTGACCGGGCCATAGGTTTCGTGATCCAGCACGTCCGCGGCCTGCTTGACCCTGCCTTGTTTCAAGTAGGTTTTTGCGAGTACCAAAGCCGCCTTCATCGCTTCGGCGTTGACGAGTTTGCCGCTGATTCCCTGCAGTCCCGTGGAAAGCTCGTTGGCGGCGTCCGCAAGGTACTTCTTGGCCTCATCGTCCTGCCCGTCCTGTCGTGCCTGAATCGACTTGTTCCACAACAACTGACCCATCAATCGCTGAAAAGAGGCACGATCTGGTCCCTCTGGCATTTCCTCAATTTTGGCTCGTGCATCGGCCCAACGGTCGCTTCGCAGAGCAAGCTTGATCATGACTCCTTGCGCAGAAGCGGCCTGCGGATTGTCTGGCCACGTTGCGATCAAGAACGAACCGAGATTCTCCAACTGTCGAACCACGCCCGTGTTCTCCGGGTCCTCAACCAACAACAACTGGAGGGAATTCAAGCCCAACAATCCGCCACTCAGTCCCGCTTCGGATCCGGGTGAGTTGCGAGCCAAAAACGCACCGACCACAGCCGCATCCCGATAGTCCTCATCTTGATACAGCAGGTAGGCCAAGAATTGGCGAGTCTGATTTAGAACCTCGTTGTCCGTATCGGTCGTCACCATCGACAAGCCACGTCGCAGTATTTGCGTGGCGATTGAACGCGTCTCGATCAGCTGCTTTTCAATGTCAACGATCTGCTTCTTGATCTCCTCATTGGCGTTCTTCTGCTGCTTCAGCACCGCCAGCGCCTGTGTCTGCTGTTCAATCACAGCCAGCAACTCACGCGACTTCTCCAAAGCGTCGTCAAGACTGTCCGGCTCCTCGGCGGTCGGTAACTCCGGAGCGTCCTGCAGATCGATCCCAAGGTTGGCCAATAACTCGCTCGCCTCATCGGCCTGATTCCCAGGAATCTTGCTGGCCTTGATCAGCAACTGACGACCTTCCGACTCGGATCGCTTCAAATCAGCCGGCTTTTGATTCTCCTTGTCTTTCGATTTCGCCAAATACGCCTTGGCCAATTCCAATCTCAAATCTTGGACACTCGGCATGGCACGTTCGTTCGGACGGACACCGTCGACCATGGGCTTCCCACGATCGATCCCCGACTGAAACCGGGGAGGACTTTCCTGCATTGCAAGTCGGATGATTCCCGCAGTGGCTTGATACTTGGCGTCACGAAGTGCGTCCGCATCGGGTTGCTCAAGCATTCGAATGTAGCTGTCGAGCGCCTGGTCTTTGATGCCAAGATCTTCCTGAACCTGCCCCCGGTGCAGCATCGCAGCGGCACCCTGCACGTAGGTGTCATATTTTTCGCTCAGCTCCGTGAAGGTCTCCAACGCCTGTTCGAGCAATGCTTTTCCATCTTTGCCTGGATCCGCGAACGTTCCCGCTGCGAGCCGACGGGATTCAGCCGCACTGCTCATCGCTTGTAGGAATTCCCCGCGATACTGGTCGCGCATCGCAATCTTCTCGTCATCACCCTGGATCTTCGCACCCTGCATCCCTTTCAACTGTTCGCGCA
>JBPCVD010000102.1:0-3197 GCA_051010815.1 Rubripirellula sp. | reverse complement strand
GCGCTGGATACGGTCGCATAGCGACGACTTTGGTATCGCCCCCAACCGAATCGCATCGGCGGGTGGCTCTGCCGGTGGGCACTTGGCCGCCTTCGTCGGCACTGTCGACGATCAAGACGCCCCTCAGAATCGCGGAGACGAGGAGGTATCGGCAAAGAGCAACGCAATGCTGTTATTTAACCCGGTCTACGACAACGGGCCGGACGGCTGGGGCAGCGGACGCGTCGGCGACCGATTTCCGGAGTTCTCACCCGCACACAATCTTTCCGCAGATGATCCGCCGTCCATTGTCTTTCTAGGTAGCGACGACAAGCTCATCCCCGTCTCTACAGCCGAGTCTTTTCGTGATCAATGCGAGAAACTGGGAATCGAAAGTGAACTGCATGTCTATGAGGGTCAGCCGCACGGGTTCTTCAATCATGGTCGTGACAACAATCGTTGGTACCTAGCGACCGTCACCGCCTCTGATCGGTTCCTTGAGCGACTTGGCTGGATCACCGGCCCTCCGACGGTCCAGGAGACCGGGAAAGCAGCCACTTCCAGTGAACAAAAGGCAGAACAGCGAACGCCAAACCGAAGTGATGCGTCCCCGAACGACGACACGTCAAACCACGGTTCGCCACCCAACTTCATCATCGTCTTTTGTGATGACATGGGATACGCCGACATCGGCCCCTTCGGCGCGGAAGGGTACAGCACGCCGCACCTCGACCGAATAGCGCGCGAAGGCATGAAGTTCACCGACTTTTATGTTGGCCGGTCATTCTGCACACCATCAAGGGCGGCGTTGTTAACCGGCTGCATTCCAACGCGTGTAGGAATCGGAGGCAATTTTGGTCCCAAGTCGACCACGGGTTTGAACCCCAACGAAATCACGATCGCCGAAGCATTGCGTCCCAAGGGTTATGCCACCGCCTGTTTCGGCAAATGGCATCTCGGACACATGACCAAGTTCCTTCCGACGCATCAAGGATTTGACGAATTCTTTGGATTGCCCTACTCCAACGACATGTGGCCGTTTCATCCAAATGTGCGCGATCTACCGATGGAGGAACGCATCAAGCGTTGGCCACATCTTCCTCTCTATGAAGACGACAAGATTGTCAACTCGCAAGTCACGCCCGAGGATCAGATTGAATTAACCACGCAGCTATTTGATCGAGCGAGCAAATTCATTGACGAACATCATGATCAGCCCTTTTTCCTATACCTGCCAAGCCCACAACCTCACGTTCCACTTTTCGTATCCGACAAGTTTTCCGGCAAAACACCTCGCGGAATCTTTGGCGACGTGATCAGCGAAATTGATTGGGGCGTTGGACAACTGCTGGATGCGTTGGCGCGAAACGACATCGACAACAACACCTGCCTGATCTTCACCTCCGATAATGGGCCTTGGCTTGCCTATGGCGACCACGCCGGATCCGCCAAGCCGCTACGAGAGGGAAAGGGGACGAACTTCGAAGGCGGTTTTCGTGTTCCGTGTCTGATGCGATGGCCGACAAAAATTCCTGCCGGGTCCGAGTGCAGCGAAGTGGCGGGCACGATCGATCTTCTGCCCACCATGTCAAACCTGGCGGGGGCCCCGGCTTCGGATCGAAAAATCGATGGCAAAGACATTTCCGAATTGATGTTCGCGCTTCCCAATGCCACGAGTCCGCATGATGTCTTCTTCCACTACGATGGCGGAAATCGATTGGTGGCGTTGCGAAGTGGCAAGTGGAAATTGATGTTTCCACAAAACTACAACTCGCCGATCGGTGGCCGCGATGGCATCCCCGGCAAGAACGCACGAAAACAAATCGAACTTTCATTGTTCGACCTCGAGAACGACATCTCTGAAGCGACGAACCTCGCCGATCAACATCCTGATGTCGTGCAGCGGCTCAAAGGTCTCGCCGATGCAATGCGGAAGGACCTTGGCGACGGAAAAGACGCTGCTCCGGGGCGACGACCGATAGGCCGCTGATTCGATTCCGACTCCGTCACCAACAACTCACTCTCTGCTCAACTCACGCAAAGCCGTCCTCAAATGCCGATATCGAATTCATCCTGTTCGACGCTCGCCACGCTCGTTCTGACACTCGTCTTGCACCTCTCATCGGGCGGTCGACTCAGCGCACAGCACGATCCTGGCCGCGACGCCATGCGAATGATCGCGAAAGGCGAACTCGATGCGGCTCGCCAACGTGTCGCGAAACCTCCGCGATCACAAAACAGTCCGATCAGTGATGCGGAACGCAACTACGTCCTTGCGATTATCGACTGCAAAGCGAATGACCCGGCTTCCGCCATCCAACATCTTCGCACCGCGGTCTCCCTGGACTTACCGATCGAAAGAATCTTGGCGGGACCACGTGAGCTGTTTACGCCGCTTCGAAAAGATGCATCTTTCGATGCCTGGATTCGCGAGAACAGCAAACCACTGCTACACGGGCCGATGCTGACCTCCCTAACGGACACCTCTGCAGAATTCTGGGTACGAACCGCAGACGTTGCCACAGTCTCCGTCGTGTTGACCGACGCGGCGACAGCGAAACCAATCTCTGCGACCACCCGCCCCACGTCGGACTTCACTGGAATCGTTGTCGTCGAGGGACTTGATCCAGCCACCGAATATGAAGCACAAGTTTCGGTCGACGGTCAACTGCAACCGGAAACTTCGGTATTCAAAACCTTCCCCGCCAAGGGGCAACCAGCGCGTATCACGATCGGGTTCGGTGGCGGGTCAGGCTACACGCCTCAATACAACCACATGTGGTCGACCATCCAGGACCAGTCGCTGACCGCATTCCTAACGCTAGGCGACAACGTCTACATCGATGATCCGGAACACGCCATGACTCAACGCTACTGCTATTACAGACGGCAGTCGGAACCGCTTTGGAAGTCGTTTGTTTCTGCAACGCCGGTCTTTTCGATTTATGACGATCACGATTTTGGCGTCAACGACTGCATTCCTGGACCGGCCATCGATAAGCCAGCTTGGAAACGCCCCGTCTGGGAAGTCTTCCGTCAAAACTGGAACAATCCCGGATTTGGCGGGGGCGAAGCACAGCCCGGTTGCTGGTACGACTTTCGAATCGGGGATGTCCAATTCATCATGCTCGATGGACGATATTATCGTGATCTCAAGGGAGGAAGCATGCTGGGCCCCGTCCAGAAAAAGTGGCTCTTGGAGACACTCAGCCAGTCGG
>JBPCVD010000101.1:0-8253 GCA_051010815.1 Rubripirellula sp. | reverse complement strand
GTGACCGACAAGGGTCCTAGGACGGTGGAAAGAGTCCGCTAAACTTCTCACGCAAGAAATTCGGAATGCGAGTGCGCGGGGCTGTGGCGGAACTGGCAGACGCGCTGGATTTAGGATCCAGTTCCTTCGGGAGTGCAGGTTCGATTCCTGTCAGCCCCACTTCATTCCGAAGATTCTGACCCGCCTCGTTGAAACGCAATGGGGGACTGATTCCCGATGCGCAATGTTTAAAGCGGTAGATGTGCCCTCAGGCGGCCACAACGCGAGACGCTTCGCAGTGGTCCACAATGTCGCGGTCGCTCGTCATTGACCATCTGGCAGTCTGCAAATACATTTAGCCCAAAATTGACGTGTTTTTGGGCCGCATACGGTGACCTGTTGGTCACTTCCCTTGCTTCTCATCGCACTCCTGCCGTTGCGACCTTCCCTTGTTCGTGCAGCGGCGATGCCGAGCCCGAGTCTCCCGTCAGCAACGAGTTGATCAGACCGCCGAGGAACATTCGGTTGGTCCGTCGCTCGGACGGCAGGGATTCGCTTCGCACATCAAGACCCTCGACGCAAACGTAATCAACAGATCAAGGCTTCTTTAGAGAACAACCATGGCCAAGAAAGCTTCGACCCCCGCAAAGATGGTTTACTACTTCGGTAAGAAAAAGACTGAAGGAAAAGGCAAGAGCAAGAGCCTGCTCGGTGGCAAGGGAGTGAACCTCGCCGAAATGACCAGCATTGGTTTGCCAGTGCCTCCCGGTTTCACGATCACCACGGAAGTTTGTGCTGCTTACTACGACTCCAAAGAGAAGCTGCCTTCGGCTTTGATGGAACAAGTCAACAAGGCAGTGGTACTGCTTGAAAAAGAGCTTGGCAAAAAGTTTGGTGACGATGCCAACCCGCTGTTGGTCAGCGTGCGAAGTGGTGCCGCCGTCAGCATGCCCGGCATGATGAATACGATTCTGAACCTTGGTCTCAATGACAAGGCGACACAGGGTCTTGCGAAAGCAACGAAGAACGAGCGATTCGCGTATGACGCCTATCGTCGATTGATCAACATGTTTGGCGACGTCGTGATGGGCATGGACCATCACATCTTCGAGACCGCTTTCAACAAGATCAAGAAGAAGTACAAGGTCACAGAAGACACCGACGTTCCTGCGGAAGGTCTGAAGCAGTTGTGCGAGGATTACAAGGCGGTCTACAAGAAGCACACTGGGCAGGCTTTCCCGCAGAACCCAATCAAGCAGCTTGAGTTGTCGATCCAAGCAGTGTTCGGATCCTGGAACACATCGCGTGCGGTTCGCTATCGCGAGATTGAAGGCATTCGTGGATTGTTGGGAACGGCTGTCAACGTTCAGTCCATGGTTTATGGAAACATGGGCGACGACTCGGGAACGGGCGTGGCATTCACGCGAAATCCTAACACTGGCGAGAACAAGTTCTTCGGTGAATTCCTTGTCAACGCTCAAGGCGAAGACGTGGTGGCCGGTATTCGCACGCCACAGCCAGTGGCCGAGATGACGAAGTGGAATCGTGCGGTCTACAAAGAGTTGCTGGCGATCAAGAAGACGCTAGAAGACCACTACACCGAAATGCAGGACATCGAGTTCACGATTGAGCGTGGAACGCTGTACATGCTTCAAACCCGAACGGGTAAGCGAACGGGTGTCGCGGCGGTCAAGATCGCATGCGACATGGTCAAGGAAGGCTTGATCGATCAGGAGGAAGCGGTGATGCGAGTCCCCGCCAACGACCTGACCCAACTGCTTCTGCCAAGCTTCAAACCAACGGCGAGAAACGCTGCGGATGTTCTCACCCGTGGCCTTCCTGCCTCGCCGGGTGCGTCGGTCGGCAAGCTGGCATTTTCGGCGGTCGAAGCACGCGAACGAGCCGAAGCTGGCGAAAGCGTCATTTTGGTTCGCAAAGAAACCAGCCCAGAAGACGTCGATGGCATGAATGCCGCATCCGGGATTTTGACAAGCACCGGTGGAATGACCAGTCACGCGGCAGTCGTCGCACGCGGCTGGGGCAAGTGTTGCGTCGCGGGTGCTGGTGACATCTCGATCAACGAAAAAGGCAGGAAAATCACCGTCGATGGCCGAACGTTCGGCATCAAGGACGTGATCAGCCTCGACGGAACCACCGGCGAAGTCATGGCAGGTGAGGTGGAGACTCAGGAGCCGAAGCTGTCAGGCGATTTCGCCAAGCTGATGAAGTGGGCTGACGAGTACCGAACGCTTGACGTTCGTACTAACGCCGACTCCCCAGCGGATAGCAAGCGAGCTCGCGAGTTTGGTGCTCAGGGCATCGGGCTCTGCCGTACCGAGCACATGTTCTTTGAAGCGGATCGTATCATCCACATGCGTGCGATGATCTTGGCGGACAACGAAAAGGATCGCCGAGCGGCGTTGAAGAAGTTGTTGCCGTTCCAACGCAAAGACTTCGAGGGCATTTTCAAGGCCATGAATGGCTTGCCCGTGACCGTGCGTTTGCTTGACCCACCTCTGCACGAGTTTCTGCCGCACGAGGCCTCTGCTCAAAAAGCGATGGCGAAAGAGCTGGGAGTCAAACCCTCCGAAATCGTCAGTCGCGCGGAGGCTTTGCACGAGTCGAATCCAATGTTGGGTCATCGTGGATGCCGTCTCAGCGTCACTTACCCAGAGATTCTGGAGATGCAGGTTCGCGCCATTGTCGAGGCGGCGATCAACTGTGCTGGCAAGAAGATCAAGGCTCAACCGGAAATCATGATCCCGTTGGTCGGTACCGTCGCGGAGCTTTCCTTGCTTCGTGAGCGAGTTGAGAAGACTATCGAAGAGACCAAGGCAGCGAAGAAGTACAGTGGCAAGCTCGACATCCTGATTGGAACGATGATCGAGATTCCTCGTGCGGCTCTGACCGCCGACGAAGTTGCTGAGTACGCTGACTTCTTCAGCTTCGGTACCAATGACCTGACGCAAATGACGTTTGGTTACAGCCGTGACGACGTGAATACTTTCCTGCCTGATTACCTGTCGCAGGACATCCTGCACGTGGATCCGTTCCAGTCACTGGATCAAACAGGTGTCGGTCAACTGGTCGACATGGGCGTCAGCAAGGGACGAAGCTGCAAGCCGAAATTGAAAGTCGGTATCTGTGGCGAGCACGGCGGTGATCCACCATCGATCGACTTCTGTCACCGCGTTGGACTCGACTACGTCAGTTGCAGTCCGTTCCGCGTGCCAATCGCTCGACTGGCTGCGGCCCAAGCCGCTTTGCGAAACGCCAAGTAATTGGTGAAGGCGACTTTTAGGACCGAGTTGCCCTTGGTCCCTGAGTCGCAGCGAAACCTTCCGACTAAGAAGCCCCTTTCATGCTGATTGGGGCTTTTCCTCTGCACCGAAAGAACCGGACCCATGAGCGACCTGCACGCCAAATACAACGACGTTGAAAAGCTGATCGACGAAGAGAAGTTTGAGGAAGCGATCGCCGGACTGAACGGACTCGTCGGCGAGGATGAGTCGTTCGTGCTGGCACACTTGGCATTGGCTCGCGTCTACACCAAGACGGGGCAACACGATTTGGCCATCCAGCACGCTGAGAAAGCGTGCGAACTTGAGCCAAGCGATTCCTTCAATTTCACGGCGTTGAGCGTGACGTATCAACGAGCCTGGGCTGGAACTCAGGATCAGCAGTACATCACCAAAGCCGAGGATGCGATGGCCAAAGCCCAGACCATGGCCCAGCAGTAATCAGATGCAGCAGTAATCAGATGCAGCAGTAATCAGATGCAGCGGTGATCCGATGCAGCGGTGATCCGATAACGCCGAAGCCATTTGGGTGGTGACCCAAGGAGAGTTGGAAATCGGCTCGGAAGCGGCCCCGTCGCTACCCTGACCGGCATCGCCGCCCACAAACGCCGATCACTCCCCCTCCGGGGAGCGGCACCCCGAGATTTACAACCGACTTTTACAGGGCTGTTACACACGAGCTTCGTATTCGTGACAGAGCCTTGAGGCAGTTTCGATAGACTTCTGGCGTCCGTTGGGCGGCACAGGATTGTCGACCAGCTGCATTCAATCCAGGAGCAAACATGTCCACCGTAGTCGCCCCCCAAAAAACGCGTCAACGACCCGCGCGTCCTTCCGAAGTTGTCGAAAAATCGACCAAGAAGAAGGATGTGGGCCCGACCACTGCCGAACGCAAACGCTGGCGTAACATTAGCCTTTGGGCGGTTGGTTGGCTGACTCTCGCACACCTCGTCGTGCTGACGGCACCCTGGACGTTCACCTGGACCGGGCTGATCGTGATGTTCGTCCTGCACTGGGTCACCGGAAGCCTGGGGATTTGCCTCGGTTATCACCGTTTGCTGACACATACCGGGATGAAAACCTACGGTTGGGTTCGCTACACGTTTGCCACCATCGGCATGCTCGCTGGCGAAGGTTCCCCGTTGGATTGGGTGGCCGATCATCGCAAGCATCATGCTTGCAGCGACCAGGAAGGCGACCCCCATTCGCCGAATGACGGAAGCGTTTGGAGCCACATGTTTTGGCTAGCATTTCACACTCATAACGGTGATCGAAAAGCCTATTTGGAGCGTTGGGTGCCTGACCTCTACAAAGAACGAGGGATGCGTTGGCTCGACATCATGTTCCTGCCTGCTCACATCGCTGTGGGATGCATTTTGTTCGGAATCGGCTACTTGTTCGGCGGCATGGAATTAGCCCTTTCACTGCTGGTTTGGGGCATGTTCGTACGTTTGGTTGGTGTGCTGCACGCAACGTGGTTGGTGAACAGTGCGTCCCACATGTTTGGCTACCGCAATTACGAGACCACCGACGATAGCCGCAATAACTGGCTTGTCGCGATCGTGGCTTACGGGGAGGGTTGGCACAACAATCATCACGCTTACCCACGCATGGCGAAGCACGGGCACAAGTGGTGGGAGTTTGATATCACTTGGCAGGCGATTCGTTTCCTGCGGGCGACAGGCTTGGCTTGGGATGTGGTTGATTACCGCACGGCCGCCGAGAAGAAAGAGAACGAGGCCTCTCAGGCAGCCTGACCGGTCCGCAGGCGTGGGGTGAGTGCGTGAGCAAGCGACCCGACGCCTTTCAATCTGATTCACATGAAATCGACCGTCCTTGGACGGTCGATTTTCTTTTGATTGCTAGCGAAACTGCTTCGAATGAGAAAGAAATCCAAGTCGTGGCCTAATCGCTGTTGACAACGGTCCGCGAAAACTACTATTCCCGCTTGAAACCAAGATCCTTTCCACCCATACCGCGCGATCAATTCGTGTTTTGCACCAAGGAAGTGTCGCAAATCTGGGTGGCAAGTGTGACAAGGAACAATGGCTGAACGATCGGCCTACTGACGGATTGCAGTCCATGACGCATTCTTGAGCGTTCGATTTCTTTGAATCGATGTTTCAAGTGGGTGGCAACATTGCGAACCTGATTGACTAATTGAAGAAGTCTCACCGCGAAGAAGGAGAGTCGCGTTGAACCGTCTCGTACCCGCACACGGTCGCCGTGTCGTATGTCTAGCCGCTACATGGCTGCTTGCGACCTTGGACGTGTCAGCTCAGATTCAGATGCCGGCCGATCCATCGGTCCCATCTGCCGCGCCAACATCGGCTACTCCTGTAACTGCGACGCCGACAATAACGTCGGTGCAGCAGCAGTTGCATCAAGTGCGATCGGCCATCGTTCAAAAGGACTACCACACGGCAGTCCAATCGTTTCGACAAGCTGCGTCAGCGTCGGGGAAATTTCCCCAGCTGGCCGGCGAAGTGAAACAGCTACGAGCTCATTTGCTGGGAATCGGTATCGACGGCGCACTGCTTTCGATGCCACCTCAGCCCACGCGACCACCGATGAAGCGTTTGCCTTCGGTCGCCAATGCTCAACCCATCGCAGGCTCTGCGGCACCACCGGCAACGGTGGCCAGTCGCAAACAAGAGGCATTGCGATTGGTTGCCATTGGGCGAGCGGCGCTCGATCGTGGTGACGTGTCCTCCGCTGTGGCGCTCGCACGACAAGCGGAAGCCATGAAGGTACCCGAGAAAGATTTCGCTCCGGGTGAGCCCCGTGTTTGGCAACTATTGCTGGATGCGGAATCGGCAGCTCGCAGAAGCGGCATCGCGCTCGCATCCGGGACGCAGCCAGTCGCTGACCAGCGTTTTAATCCCGTACAGCCCGCAGTTGCGACAGGCGAACCGGGGCAGCCAGGTGCGGTAGCACAGATGCTGTTCAACGCGGATGCGGACTCGGCAGCCAACCCGATTCAGCAGGTTCAAGGCGTTGCCCCACTACCTTCGGACGCGCCCGCTGCAACTCCCAATGAACCCAACTACGCAGAGAGGACCTTCAATGAGGGACTCGAGGCGTTGGGCAAAGGGGACGCTGCAACGGCTCGAGCGAAATTCAAGGAAGCTTGGCAGCACGAGTCGGAGCTTAGCACCGCTCAGCGGAATCAACTGAAAGACAAGTTGACGTTGCTGCAGCCGAAGCGAATCTCCTCCCAGCCAGCGGCGGGTGAGGAGATGTCTCCTATCCGTAAAGCGGAGTTGGAGGAACAGGACAAGACTCGACGTTTGTTCCGCGAGGTCACCGCAGAATTGGCCGCGACGGAACAAGTCAAGGAAACGGCTCCCATGGATGCTCTGGATTCACTTGAGCGACTTCGACGTCGCGTGGATGGATCCGATCTGAGCGATCAGGCGAAGCGTTCGATGGCAATGATGGTGGACCGAGCGGTCGCCGATCAGAAGCAATACATCGAGGCCAATCGAGCCAAAATCGAATTGGACTTGCAGAACGATGCGGTTCGTACACAAATGGCGACGGAGCAAGCCCGCGAAATCGCAATCGACGGTGAAGTGTCGATTCTGGTTGATCAGTTCAATGATCTGATCAAAGAGCGTCGGTATCAAGAAGCCGAAGTGATTGCCAAGCAGGTCAAAGAGCTGAAGCCTGGCGACCCGATCTCGGTCAGCATGTTCAACACCAGTCGCATGGGAACGCGTCTGATGATGGATGAGGAAGTTCGCGATCAGAAGGAACTCGCGTTCCTCGATAGCTTGATTGATGTGGATCGATCGGCCATCGCACTCGATCCGAATCTTCCACTCTCGATGCCCGATGCACTGAGTTGGGAAGCGATGTCACGCCTGCGTTTGCAGGACCAAGGTGACACCGAGACTCGCCTCAGTCCGGCTGAACAAGCGATTCAGAAGAAGCTGTTGACGGAAGTCAACGTCAAGTACCAGAACCGTCCGTTGGGTGAAGTACTTGATGAGTTGTCCGCAGTCACTGGTGTTCCCGTGGTCATCGACCAGCGAGCACTTAGTGCGGTGCGGGTTACTTCGGACACGCCTGTCACGCTTCAGTTGCCTACCAGCATCAAACTGAAAAGTGCGCTGAATCTGATCTTGAACAACATGGAATTGACCTACGTCATCGAAAATGACGTGTTGTCGATCACCAGCATGCAAGCCAAACGTACGAAGGTTTATCCCAAAACCTATCGTGTGACTGACTTAGTAACGCCCATTCCCAACTTCACCAGCAGTTACGAGGATGGATTGGCGGGTGCCCTCCGGGCCGCCTACCAGATGTCCAGTCCTCAAACCGATGTCCATGTGATGCCGGTTTCGATGACAGACCTGGGAACCGGAATGGCACGGAGTATGTCACCATCGAACATGAGCCCCGATGTGTTGGGTCAATACAATTCGATGGGAGCTCAGGGTGGATTCGGTTTGAACAATCCTCCCATGGGTGGAGGTGCCGCCGGTGGTGGTTCCTTCGCAGACTTCCAGTCCCTGATCGACCTGATTCAAACGACGGTAGTGCCTGATACTTGGGAAGCCCTTGGTGGACCCAGTACGATGGCTCCCTATCCTCAGAACCTGAGTTTGGTCATCAGTACGACGAGTGACGTTCATGATCAGATTGCTGACTTGTTGGAGTCCCTGCGACGCCTGCAAAACCTGCAAATCACGATCGAGGTTCGTTTCATCACCCTGGCGGACAGCTTCGCTGAGCAGATCGGCGTAGATTTCCAAGTTCAGTTCGATGACAACGCTCAACGTCTTCCGGACGACGACGATGGACCAAGTGTTGCCATCGGTTGGGATGCTCTGACCGGTCTTCCAACGGCCGACCTGGATATTACGCTTGATAACGGCAGCTTTGGCCTTGCACCACCCTTTGGTGCCGCTGGCCTCGGTACGCCGTCAACGATTGGCTTTGCGATTCTAAGTGACATCGAAGCGTT
>JBPCVD010000100.1:0-5497 GCA_051010815.1 Rubripirellula sp. | reverse complement strand
GTTGTTCTCTCGCCACTGGTCCAGTGAAACTCTCGCACGTTTGCGTCGACGGCGGGTGAGGGCGCTGTTGAACGCAATCCGGTACAACCAAGTGAAGAACTGACTGTTCCGCTGAAACGTGTCGAGTTTCAAGAACGCGCGAATGAAAGCCTCTTGGACCACCTCCTCCGCTTCGTCCGGAGATCCCGTGACCTGCAGCATGGACGCGAAGAGACGCTCCTGATTCAACTCAACCAGCTGAGTGAACGCACCGCGATCACCCTGCAAGGCTTTGTCGATCATCTGCGTCTCGTCGCTCACGCCCTGTCTTTCAGAAGATGGCTAATTGGGGTAGGGAACGTCACAGGGCGAGGTCACACGCTTAAAATGGGCACGCGACAATCTCAGTCGGTGGGGCCCACGTTGCCAGACGCAACATGGAATTCGACGCGAAGGCAGACCGTCGCGACAAAAAAACCGTGCCTCCAAGAAGGGAAGAGACACGGTTTACATGCAAAAGTATACACGGCGACCGGGGGATTGACGATCAATCCGAGCCCAGGGATTCCGCCAAAGCACGGAGGTAATTCCGTGATCCGCCGCTAAGCGGGCTGAGACAACCGACCTACACCCTGACTAAAGCGCCGAAGCGGCCGATCAATTCAGCTCGCCGTCACTGAGTTTTCCGCTCAAGTGCCGCTGTAGGTACGTCGCTCGCTCAACATTTCGGTCGGAGGACCCCAGCAGTCGACCTTGGAGCTTTTGAAGATGCGCTGGCTGAGTGTGAATGAAGAGCTTATTGATCGTGCCGACCTGCACGTCGTCGATCAAACCAAGATTCACACCCATCCGCACTTTGGAGAGATAGTGCATCGTTTCTTCACTGCTGATTTTCTTCGCTGTGCTAAGAATCCCCAATGCTCGGCTCACGTCATCATGCAAGTCTTTCTGTCCTTGCTTGACCAAAAAGTCACGTGCTTTGCGTTCGTACTCAATGATGCGAGGTACGACATCATCGCCCACCAGCGAAACCAAATCATGCTCTGGATGCCCAAGCGTGATCTGATTGCTGACCTGATAAAAGTCACCCGTATACTGCGAGCCTTCGCCGTACAGTCCTCGGACCGTCACGTTGATCCGCTGCATACTGCGAAAAACCTTTTCGATCTGCCGTGTGATCACCAGTGCCGGCAGATGCAACATCACGCTCACACGGAGGCCGGTGCCAACGTTCGTCGGGCATGCGGTGAGATACCCGAATTGCGGGTGAAACGCGTACAGGATGGCACCTTCGAGTTGATCATCCAATTGATCGATGCGTTGCCACGCGGAATGTAGATCCAGCCCACTGTGCATCACCTGGATCCGCAAATGATCCTCTTCATTGATCATCACGCTGTATTGTTCGCCAGGATCGATCGCAACCGCTCGAGAGCCGTCGGCATCTGCGATTTCACGACTGATCAACTGACGTTCGACGAGGAATTGGCGATCAATTTCCGAAAGTTGCTCGATGTCAACGTAGCGAATGTCTTTCCATTCTTCGATGGACTCCATTTTCGCACGGACAGTCCGCTCGATGCTGACACGATCCTCGTCACTGCAGCGTCGAATGAAGGGGAAATCGGCCAGGTTTCGCGCGAGCCGAATTCGACTACTGATCACGATGTCCGACTCCGGGCCGGTGCCTCGCAACCACTCGCCAGAGTTCTTGGCTAACTCGTTAAAATCCGAATCTCGAATCACTCTTCCTCCCCGCTGGCGACCTCATCGCCGGTCCCTGCTTCTTCAATGAATCGCAGTTGATCGCGAATCTCAGACGCCCGTTCGTAGTCTTCCCGTTCGACTGCTTCTTCCATTTCCCGTCTCAGTTGAATCATTTGAGCCTGAGAATCGGCAGCTGCTGCCCGCCGCGGTCGCTTGCCACAGTGCTCGACCGAATCGTGAATGTTGGTCAGCAGTGGAATCAGATCGCTAGAAAAATGTGTGTAATCGTAGGGGCAACCCAGCCGACCGGTGTTCCGAAACTCAAAGAAGCTGATCCCACAGACGGGACACTCCTTCTGGTCCAACTCGGCCAACTCTTGCTTGGTTTGCCCAAGATTGAGCTGCTTGGCCAAAGCCCCCGCAATGGATGCTGCCGGAGTCGACGCTTCCTTTTGCAGAAAACCCCGCGCGTGTTCCTCACACAAATGCATGACCTGCGGACCGCTTGGTTCGGTCAACTCGGTGATGTGAAAGGTTGCGGGCTTTTCGCAGTATTGGCATTTCATGGTAATTTCCGGTGGCCGCCGTCGCCCTAAATCTAGTCATTTCAAGGAGTAAGCGACCCTGCAAGGGGATTCTATCGCTGGCACTTGTGCTGTCAACGTAAGCCAGAACGGACAGACGACGTGATGCCGTCCGAATTTGCTCCGCTTCCTGCCCCAGTCGTCCCCTACACGCACCGGCACTCACGGTCGAAACTATGTTCCCCGGCCAACTCATTCCCCGAGCACGCGAGCACGCGGTCGCTCGAACGAACGGTTATCGATGCACACGCCTGACGCACAGCAGTTCTCCCAACTTGCGACCGAACACGATTTCGTCCCTGTCTATCGACGTTTACTCAGCGACACACTAACGCCCGTCACGGCTTTCCAACTCTTGGATGATGGGGGGCCAGCATGCCTCTTTGAAAGTGTGATCGGCGGCGAAAAAGTTGGACGTTACAGTTTTTTGGCGGCGGCCCCGATTCGCCGATTCGCCGCCAAGCGAGAACAAATTGAGGTCACCAATCTCGCTGACGGATCAGTCGAATCCAGCACCGCGACCGACCCTCTCGACGCATTTCGATCCCACTTTCATTTTCAAGTGGCTCATCTAGACGGGTTACCACCCTTTGTCGGCGGGGCCATCGGGTATGCCGGCTATGACGTCGTTCGCTATGTCGAACATCTCCCCAACGCACCGGAAGATGACCGAGGCCTTCCCGACCTCGACTTCGCGTTCTATCACACACTTTGCGTGTTCGATCATGTCGACAAGACGATCACCGTCGTTTCGCTCGCGGACTGCCGTGATGTCAACGATTCACCGTCGGCAGAGGCCGCTTACAAGCATGCCACAGAGCAAGTCGACAAAACCATTGATCGTCTGTCACGTTCAGCCTCAGAGCACGCTTCGGAATGGAACCCGGACCAATGGCGAGAACGAAGCAAGCAGGATCCTTTGGAGGTAACGTCTAACTTTTCACGAGCGTCCTTCGAAGATGCCGTCCGCAGCTGCGTGGAATACATTCGTGCGGGCGACATTTTTCAAGTCGTCCCTAGCCAGCGGATGTCCGTTCAAACTGATGTCGCCCCCTTCGAGATCTATCGCTCGCTTCGAGTCGTCAACCCGAGCCCTTTCATGTTCTATGTGAGGACTCCTGAGTGCGAATTGGTCGGCTGCTCGCCGGAAATCATGTGTCGTGTCGCCGACCAGGTCGTCACGGTTCGCCCGCTGGCTGGCACGCGCCGTCGGGGCGCGTCGGCTCGTGAAGACAAAGCGTTGGAGCGAGAACTGCTCGCCGACCCGAAGGAGCGAGCCGAACATGTGATGCTAGTTGACCTGGGACGCAATGATGTCGGAAGAGTTGCCCAATTCGGATCGATTGATCTGACGGAAATCATGGTCGTCGAGCGGTACAGCCACGTGATGCACATCAGCAGCGAAGTGCAGGGAACGCTGCGAGACGAACTCGACTCGTTTGACGCCTTAAAAGCTTGCCTACCCGCGGGCACCGTTTCGGGAGCTCCCAAAGTGCGTGCGATGGAAGTCATCGACTCCATCGAGCCGCACCGCAGAGGACCCTACGGTGGAGCTGTGGGTTACATCGACTACCGCGGCAACATGGATACTTGCATCGCGTTAAGAACGATGGTCGTGAAGGACGGTGTCGTGCACGTTCAAGCGGGCTGTGGCGTTGTCGCCGATTCTGATCCGACGGCGGAGTACGAAGAAACACTCAATAAGGCGAGAGCTCTCATCGCTGCCATCGAATTGACGGTCCAGCGTGTCCGTGAAGCGGACGGCAATGCCTGACTCGATTCGCCGACCCTAGTGATGTCGGCTAAACCCGCCATTCACCTCGAGCGTCTGCCCGGTCACAAACGTGGCTGACGGATCGGCAAGGTAGAGCACGGCGTCGGCAACATCGCGTGGCGTTCCCCAGCGTTGCATGAGAGCCTGCCCCTTCGCACGCTGATCCCAATAGTCACTTGTCGATTCGCCCCATGAGGTTTGGATCCAACCTGGTGCGACGGTGTTGACGCGAACCCGAGGAGCCACCGATTGAGCAAGACTATTGGCGAAGGCCATGACGGCAGCCTTGGTCGGTCCAAACATCTGCCCCGCATCGCCCTCCATCCCCAACGGTGCTTGATCCCATCCTGTGAAGATCATCACAGGTGGTTTGCTTGTCGTTTGACGTTCTAGTCGTAGCATTACAGCACGGGCGAGCGACACAGTTCCCAACACGTCGACTTCCATCAAGTGTCGCAGTTTGTCCTCGAAGCCTTGTGACGCTCGATCTCCCGTAAGAACGTCGGCGCCGGCGTTGTTGATCCACGTATGAATCGCTCCCAGCGACTCAAATGACTGCTCGACAAGCGACTCTCGCGACTCAGCGTCACTCAAATCTGCGGCGATAAGCGTCGGCACACATCCATACTGCCGCACCTTGGACGCCGTTTCTTCAGCCCCCGCCTCGTTGGCACGGAAGTGCACCACAAGACGTTCAACCCCTCGACTCGCTAAGGCGACGGCGATCTCTCGGCCAATTCCACTGGAGGCACCGGTCACGACAGCGGCCGTCCCTCGAAATGCTTCTGACACAAACACTCACCAGAGCTAAAGGAAAAAATGTCGAATGGGCTACGAAGCCTTCTCGTACTCTTTCAGGAACCCGACGAATTCCCGGCGATGCTGCTGTTCGTCCGCGAGCAGGGTGATGCACATATCTTGGGTCACGTAGTCGAACCCGTCACACAATCGAATGATCTTTTCGTACTGAGCTATCGCCGTCTCTTCCGCCTCGATGACGCCCTTGATCACGGTCACAACGTCGGTCGAGTCCGCGGGAGGCTGCAGTGATGCCTGGGCCGCGTGGAAGCCCTGGCTTCCGGGGATAGCACCGTCGATCGTCTTGACCCGGTTTGCAATCAGGGTTGCGTGATTCAGTTCTTCTGTGACGTCCGCGGTCAGCGACTTCTTAATCTCCTCTGCCCGAACACCGTCGAGGTTGACGCTGTTCGCGAGGTAGTTCACCACGGTCTCCAACTCCATGAAGTACGACTTGATCAGTTCTTCCACGATCGCTTGGTTCTTGGCTTCGTCTGTCATCGCTACCTCTCCTCAAATGGTCAATAAGTCTTTGCATCAGCGTACGTACCGTGCTCAAGATCTAAACCGGCGTCTGCCGCGTTCGATGACATTAAGTATGGAAAAAATGCTCGTTTCGTTCGGCCGCTTCCACTTGTCTCCAGCCGTGATTCAA
>JBPCVD010000099.1:0-5449 GCA_051010815.1 Rubripirellula sp. | reverse complement strand
GTTCACTACCGGCCGCCGACCGCCGCTTGGTCTTGGTAACCGAATCAAAGAACTGAGCGAAGTCATTGAAATCAGCTTGCGTCCACCGATCGAAAGGGTGCTTGTGGCATTCGGCGCACTGCAGCTGAATGCCAAGAAAGGCGTGGGCGACCGACATTGCCGTATCCTTCGGCTCCTTCAAACTCTGTCGCGTCCAGAAATAGGGCATGCCGTCGTCTTGTCCAGACAGATCGGCCAGCATCAAACCGGCTACGATTCGATCGTACGGTTCGTTCCGCTCGACGCGATGATAGATCCAGTCGTACCACTGGGATGCTTTGACGTAGCCGTCTTCTCGTGCCACTTCCAACAGGCTGGCGATCGACTTCGGATTGCAACCCGTGAAGTCGCACAGCTTGTTCGTCCACCACGCAGCATAGCTCGACCTCTGCAGTAGTTCGTCGATTTTTCGAGACCGTCTGTCTGCCGACTTGTCGTTCAGAAACTCGGTGACTTCATCAGGCGTGGGAAGCGTTCCCGTCATGTCGATGCTAACTCGGCGAAGAAATTCGGAGTCCGTGCACAACTCAGATGGAACGATCCCAAGTTTCTCGAGCTTCGCATTGACGAAACGGTCGATGGGATGATCGTCTTTCGCTTCGAGTACGTCGCGTCTGTTTCGCGGGCCGAAAGACGATACGGGTCTCAACACTGGAATCGCCGCGACTCCGTTGTCGTAGAACGCAATGATGTGTGTGTCACCTTCGCCAGTGGACGTTGCCAGTCCGTCACGACTGACCTGCAAGATTGCGTCGTTGTTTGTTTGGAAGCGAGCCAGGCAAGTCACATCCTCGCGCGTGCCGTCTTCCCACTGGGCGATGATTTTCAGCTGCTGCGTTTGATTGGGCTCCTGAAAGACGATTTCCTCTGGTTCATAGTGAAGGTCGACGAGGACTTGATCTGTTTCTCCGGGCGCAGCGTCATGCCCCTCAGGCCACGGAGCTCCCATTGCAATCCACTTATTGAGCGCAGCGATCTTTTCGTCCGCGATCTTGCCGCTTGGCGGCATCTGGAGTTCATTGTCGGAATACCCGACAGCCGTCATCAACAGACTCTCTTGTGTCTTGCCTGGCATGATGGCCGGGCCGGAGTCGCCACCAGCCAAAAGCCCGTCCCGTGAGGCGATCGAAAGGTTCGCTTTGCGGGAGTTGAAGCCATGACACTCATAGCAATGATCTTCAAAGATCGGTTGGATGGTTTCCGTGAAGAATGCAACGCCATCGGTCGCAAACTTGTTCTTTGACGCTTGTGAACCGCTGACCAACGTATCGGCTTCGTTTGAAATGCCAGATGCACCCGATTCAATCCACCTGAGTAATAGATGGTGTTCCCACGATCCGATTTCGAACCGCTGACCGCCCTCGTGATCTGTTTGCGCGGTCGGTTTGAGAACTACCAAGCTGTGATCCGGATCGCTCACACTCAGTCTTCGGCCTTCTTCGGAAGAAGCATCCGCGCGAAGGGCCGAGTGATCGGATTGGAAATCGAACCCAAAAAGGGACAAACGAAAATCACCCTGTCCTTGAAACGACCCGTGGCACTTCGCTGAGTTGCACCCAAGTCTTCCGAGCAATGGGACGACGTGCTTTTGAAAGTCGGGTACAGCCTTCGAATCACGCTGAGCGAACCGCTCGGATGCGGGGAGATCAACTTCGTCTGCGGCGACGGAATTGACCAGCAGCAAGAACGCGACGGCAATGTGCTTCACACGCTCGATAGGATGAACATGATTGACTGGACAGGGGAATCCGATGTCGCGCATGTTACCGTGTTGATCCTGTGATTCCTGCCGGAGACTCAATTCGCAACCCTTTTCAAGACGTCCGTCACGTTGAAGGCATCGCTGTCTGGGTTGTGATGAGCGACGCTCACTCGGATTTTGTCGCCTTCGTGAAGATCGGCGAATGCATCAGCATGTTGCTGATAGAAACCTGCGATGCGAATTCGCTTGCCAAGGATGCTCTCGGCGTTCCTGGCTTTGCTGTCCTCCGTTGGCTTGCTCTCCTGGATTTCCAGTAACACTTCGTAACCCTGAGCCTCGACGACTTTTCCTAGAAGTTCCCCGCTGAAACCTCGGAATTCCTTCGGAGGGACACCGAAGTCTTCTGGTTTGAATGGTGCCGCGCTTTCCAACACTTGAAACTTGTAACCGAACCCAAGAACTTTTGTTTCAGGGTTATAGTCTCCGGTTCGTACTTTGAGGGTCTCGCCACGTTTGATCCGCAAAAGGTTGTCGAGAAACGCCCCGGCAACACCGACGAGTCGAACACGCTGGCCGACAAGTTCCTCCTTTGCCCAATTCGCATCGCTGAGAACATAGTCGACGTCCAATTCGAGTTCACCGAGTTCGATATCCTTCGACCTCAACTTACCGATGACGATCGCGTAGAAGTTTGAGCTGCCCTTTCTGGCTCCCGGTTTGGCTCTCATGCTCTTTTTGAGTTTGCCTTGGCCATCTTTCGCGGCGGCCTTCTGCTTAAGAAACTCGATGACCTTTTCTTTCGTGGTGCCGTTCTGTTCCACCTTCTGTCGGACAGCAGGATTTGACTTGAGAAGCTGCTCGTACTCCGCGTCCCAGTCGACAGACTTTTGCGTTTGGGCAACGTTCCGCGACGGTTTTTCCTGGTTCACCGTGGCCGCAAGTTTTGCGGCGTCTTCTTTCGAAAGTTTGCCTGATGCGACGAGCTCACCGAGCTTCTTTTGAAAACCACTCAGGTCCTTGTTCTTGCCGGCTTTCGTGGCAGGGATCTTGTCGACCGCCTTTGTTTTCTTGCCGTGAGTTTCCTGCAACCACTGGATGACGTCTTCCTTGGTTGCCATTCCGTTTTGGACTTTCCGGAGCACACCTGGGTCGGATTTCAGAAGCTGTTTGTATTCAGCATCCCAGTCGATGCTTGACTTGTCTTGAGCAAAGGTGTTTCCGCAGGGCAGTGCGAACAAGAGAGCGACGATGAGGCTGGGTAGTTTCATGTTCGTTGCCTAGGTTGAGAATTCGAAAGGGATCTCGTCGAAAGCGGGACGCAAATCATTTGTTGGCAGCGGCTTGGTACAGTTCCGTCGCGTCCTTGGCCGTTAACTTCCCGTCCTTGACCATTTTCTTCAGTTGGGCGCCGAGTGCCGCAAGGCCTTTGTTCTGTGCGCGAATCGCGGTCGCTTTCGTTGTATCCCGTTTCGTTTCTTGGTGCTCGGGGTAGACGTCCGCTGCCACTTGTTCCGGCGTTCGCTGATGGCCGTTTGTAACACAATACAAGTGGGTTGTTGAGCGAAGAATTAGCGATGAACCCGCAACCGCTGGCGAAGCGATGAAGGTGGCGTTCATTTTGTTTCGAGCAAGAATTTCCGGCTCCACTCTCGACGCCTCGAGGACGGTGACGTCACCATTCTTACTGCTGAAATAGAGCCTCCCGTCCGCATAGACAGGTGAAGCCCAATGGTCTCCGCCAAGCCGCTTTTTCCAAATCTCTTCGCCAGTTGTCGCGTCGAGACAGCGAGCAACGCCACCCTTGTCCGTCACCATGAACAGCAAGTCGCGGGCGATGACAGGCGATGGGATACTTGGCGTGCTCTTCGCCGTGGACCACGCGATATGTGTGTCCGTCACGTCGCCAGTGCCATCAGGACGAATGCCCATCAGGAAGTGGTTCAATCCGCTGGTGAAAACGTAGACCAATCCATTCGCGAAAATGGGCCTTGCTGCAACGTTGAAGCCACCCGGGTGGACCGTGCGCCAAAGTTCTTCGCCAGTTTCCGGAGCGTAAGAAATCGTAGCCTCGGCGGCGGGTGCGATGAGTTGACGTTTGCCATCGACTTCGATCAATGTGGCGGTCGCGAACGACTTTTTGTTGTCGTTAGGCTTGCCACCTTTCTTGGCTGACAATCCACTCCCCTGAAGGGTTGCACGCCAATCCGTTTCGACATTGCGGTCGACCCTCCATCGCGTGTCTCCCGATCCTTTGTCCAGGGCGATGAAGAATTGCTGGTCGGTCCCGTCAAACGCCACGTACAGATTGTCATCATCCACGATTGGCGACGAACCCTGGCGAACAGGTTGATAGATTCGCAGGTCTCGGCGCTCCCAGACTTTATCGCCGGTTTGTCGATCCAGACAAGCAATTCCCTGCGAGCCAAAACTCACATAGACTCGATCCTCTTCCACGACCGATGTCGGCGTTGCCGGACTATTCAAATGTGGAGAATCAAACGCGTACGCAGGGTCGACTTTGCGCTCGACCATGTCAAACACCTTGATGTCCTGCTTGACCTTACCCGTTTCCAAGTCAATGCAGATCGCGCGGAGCTCTTTCGTCTCCACGCTTCCAGTCGTCAGCCAAATCTCGTTTTCCCAAATCACGGGTGATGACCAGCCCGCGTGGGGAATCGAAATCTTCCAACGCACGTTTGTTGACTCATCGAAGTCAATGGGCATGTGGTTCGTTGTCGCGATGCCATCCCCACTGGGACCACGGAACTGATTCCAATGCTGTGGTGCCTGTTGAGCTCTTGCTGATACGACGTTCAGGGCGAAGAGAATGACCAACGCTAGTTGGAACGGACTTTGGTTTTTCATGTGTTTGGCATCGTGCTTGAGACGAGGCTCGACCTTCGCCGAATGACGGACGAGTTTAAGAACTTGGTGAAGCAAATGAACAACGAATTCACGAATGCTTCTTTGTTGGATGCGACCAATCGACAAACCTTCGATGGCCGAGCTGATGTCGATTTTTGAACGCGGTGACAAGAATCGATGGGACAATCACCTTAAGAGGGTAGCCGACGAAGAGGCGAGGCAACAACTTCTCAACGTGTTCGCGAAACCGCAGCGACTCAAGCGGATCGAACCAGAGGACGACTGACAGACTTTCGCATGACCGACCGCAAACGGGACACCTATCCAACGCCGGAATTTCCAAGCCGTGCGTGCCAATCATCGTTGGTGGCGACATCGGCTCAACAGACACGAAGTGCTGACAGATCCTCTGCCGGGGGTGTCAGGCCCGGATACTCGTTTCAATTCTTCCGCCCAAGCCCTGAAGGGCGACACACAACTTCAAACCTTGCCATCTGCCGGTAGCGAGTGGGCTCAACCATGGTTTCCAGGGCGAATGCCAGTGGCTTCCATCACGATCGTGGACCCAATCGCTCCCGCTTCGAGCCCGTCTTTTCTGGAATCCTCCGCCAGATGCGGCTTTTTTATTTCACAGGTCGTTTCCCGCCAAGCAAAAGGTTCTCTGTATTTCCGGGCACACCAATGGTGGTCGTCGCGTTACCCTGTGGAGGGGTATTGTGAGTCGCCGATTGAGATCGCATCCGGAATCTGGCCTCCTCACGAGACGCGAGACACCACTACCCGCACGAGGACCAAGCCATGTCCAGCCACCGCAAACGCTTCGTCGACCGAAAACGCCCTCCG
>JBPCVD010000098.1:0-7077 GCA_051010815.1 Rubripirellula sp. | reverse complement strand
GTTCCATGGCGAAGCGTTCGCTCCAGTAGTGACCCAAGAGTCCCATACCAATGCCGAGGGATTCTGCTTCGAGACATGTATGAAACGTTGCCTCGCCCGTGACGATCGCATCGCATCCGCGACGTTTGGCTGCGTTCAAGAAGCTACCGCCGCTTCCGCATGCGAGAGCAATCTTCGAAACCTTTTGATCCAAATCGCCGACGCAGCGCGGACTTCCAGCGCCAACCGCGCTCGCTGCCCGCCCGATCAATGCGCGAAGTGATTCCGGTTTCGACAGCAGGCCGAGTCGGCCCGTGCCTTCGATCAGGCCGTCGGAATTGAGCTTCTCCGCTCCGGTCTCGACCTTTACGAGCGTTTCAATGGAGTTCAATCCCAGCATGGTCGCCCACCGCTGGTTGATACCATCGGCAGCCGAGTCAAAGGCCGTGTGGGCGCTATAGACCGCGACGCCCCCTCGGATCAACCGCAGCAACATGCCGCCGGGAATCGTGTCGGAGGTCAGTCGCTTCAATGGTTGGAACGGCAGCGGATGATGCGCGACGATGAGTTCGACGCGGTCTTCGATTGCTTCTTCCACCACGTTGGGCGTGATCGTTAGGCAGGTCATCACCCGTTGAACCGACTGCTTTCGGTCTCCCACTAGCAGTCCAACGTTGTCCCATTCCTCTGCGAGTCGCAGGGGCGCCATCGCGGTGAGCGCGTTGCAAATTGCTTCAAGAGAGTGCATGCAGAGACAACCTCATGCTTTCACGGGGGGAAAGTGATCGGCTGAACAAGAATCCGATTACGACCGTGAGTTCAGGTCATCACGCTCGATCCGACATTCATTTGATCCGAACTCCACAGGCACGACGACCGTGTTCTGTGGAGACACCTAGCCAGGGTCAAAGGCCCTGGCTAACGATCGCACTCAGATCACTTCGGCGAGATCATGCAGATGATACGACGCCCATGTTGCTGGGGCCGCGTTTCCACTTTGCCGAACTCGCTCAAAGTCTCGATGACCATTTCCATGACCTTATGCCCTTCTTCGATGTGAGCCATCTCACGTCCGCGGAAGAGCACGCTGACCTGCACCTTGTCCTTGTGTTGCAAGAACTTTTCAGCCTGCCGGATTTTGGTGCGGATATCCTCATCACCGGTCTTGGGACGAAGGCGGATTTCCTTCGTCTTGGTGTGGGAATGCCCCGAGTTTTTCTTCTTGTTCTTGTCGTATTTATACTTGCCGTAATCCATGATTCGGCAGACAGGGGGTCGCTCGTTCGGCGCCACTTCGACAAGATCCAGACCCGCATCGCGAGCCCGTTCGAGAGCCTGTTCAGTAGGGATGATCCCTAGCTGCTCCCCCAATTCGCTCACGACCCGAATGGGCGTGATCCGAATGTTGTTGTTAATGCGTACTGAATCGCGATTCTCTTCTCGTTGATTGTTTCTACGTGCCAATGCCACTAAAAGCTGTCTTCTCCGGCCGAAGGGCGTTTCGGCGCAAATAGGAAGTACGTCGGTAACATGCAGAATTGCATGGCCGAACGCTGATTATCGGTGACGACGCTTTTCGGCCCTGGATGAATCCGGAACTCGTTGTCGTTACCAAACTCCAAAGTATCCGACGACCACAGGGCGACCGTCAACAGGAATCTGCGGAAAAGGCGAGATTTGCGGGCCGTTTGACAGATGGGTGATGCTCTGAACGATGTTCAGCGACCGTGGAAAAGCAGAAAACGCGGCGGACTTGACGGAACGGCGCGTCCCGCACAGACTACCCAGCCCGTTGATGAGGGGAAGATTCTCATCCTCGGGCGAGTTTTGGTCGATTCAGAAATCCAGGTCCCATGGGTTCCCCATCGACCCAAATCGGGCGGTTAGCTCAGTTGGTTAGAGCGCCACGTTGACATCGTGGAGGTCGGAGATTCGAATTCTCTACCGCCCACTCCATTGCGATCTTTACAACCCCGTGAATCACGGGGTTTTTTTATGCCTGGACCGTCCGCGTCATCCATCGCGGTGCGGTGGAGTTTATCGGTCAGCAATGGAACGATTTTGCCCCGTTGGGTTGGGTGCAAGCGTTGTCCAGGCGGTGGCCGGGTACCTGTCGCTGTCCGTTCGCTTGGCACGTTCGGTCGATTCTATCGGCGGCCGGAATGCCAGTGCCGAGAGCATTGGATTCGTTTCAAGCGGGTGCGCTGGTCATAGCGAGGGTTGGTTGCGACCCAGAAGTGGTGGAGTGATTGCGTTGACTACGCTCGATTGATCTTTCGATATGAAGGCATGCCACGGATGGAATGCGTCCGATCAGAACGCCAGCTGTGTCCAATAGGCAGGTGCAGAATCACTCAGCAGCACGCAGCAGAGCGTCAACGCTATCGCGAGACCGGCACGGTCGTCGTTGACACCCCGGGAACGTCTATGAAATTGGTGGCGTCGTTGTAGCCGATCCCGTTGGCGTTCCAGTTCACGCTAGGCATTTGGCGACCAGCGGCCGCCCTCGCCTGCATTCGTCGCGCGACCCCTCCACGAGCAACCTGAGCCGCTTCGCGTCGCGCCTCCATACGTGCGCGATAGGCCTCGCAGGCGGAACGGTCACGAGGTGGCATCCGCGAGGAAGACGTCCTGGAAATTGCCGCCGACTCTGTCTGCTTTTCGGTGGCGGGAACCAACGGAATGATAGGTTCGGTTCGTACGGCTGGTGGAGAGAAGGTGGAATCGGCAAGTGTCGTCGCCTCGCTCATGCGTTTTTCCAGCAATCGCTTGCGAAGTCCGGAGGTCCGTTCTCGAATTTGCGCGTACCACATGGCCGAACGCAATCTGAGATGAGCGATCGCATGCGGTGGCTGCGAATCTTTCACTGACTCGGCAACGCTCCACCATCCATCGCCAAGTTGCTGCATCACCTCATCCGTCTCGTTCGATGGGGATCGTACTCGCTCGGCACCCTCAGCGATTGCGTCGGAGAGATCGTGATCCAAGGCCGCGAGACGCTTCATCTCCGCGTCAGAACCGAGCTCCAGCATCGGCAGGCCTGCATACCAATCGTCGATCGTAAAACACGTGTACATGCCCAGGGCGAGATTCGCTGCTGGATCCGTTGCGTTGGACGCCAACGTCTCAATGTCGGGCAGAATGTTTTCGTAAGCTTGGATCGTATCCTTCAGTGCTGATTTCCTACCTCTTAACCCTGCGAGTTGTGCTTTGTCATTCATGCTTTCCACGACGAAGAACGCGTGGTCCAAAAGTGTCATCGCTTGTTCAAGCCGGTTGTCAATCACAAGCTCGTCAATCAGTTCCGACATTTTTGATACGAGTTGTCGTTGCGATATTTGATCGTGGACTGACGACGCAAGCTGTTGATAGGCTTCGAGCCTCATGCGCGGAATGTCCGCATCGTAGAGCTGGTCGATCTCTTCGATTGCAACTTCCGTAAGTCGGATGTCGCCAACTTGCGAGGCGATGTCACGTGCGATCTTCAGCAGCACGAATCTGCCGATGGGATCATTGTCCGTCGCAATACCGACGCTCATTAACTCTTCGGCGAGCGCGAGTTTTTGACTTGCCGAACTCGCTTGTCGATACTCAGCTTCAAACAGAGACTTGATCGTCGCAAGCGACTTCGTCTGCTGTTCCTCGGAAGGGGGCGGGGTCTTGGTGATTCCAGCTGCAGAAGGTGCTTCATCGACGCCCGTTGAGGCCGTCGCGGGTTCGACTGAGCGAGTCGTAGGATCGTTCGATGGTGGCGATCCCACACCAAGCGTCATGCCCTTCAAATCAATGCTGCGTTCGAAACCACTCGACTGATTCAGGCTCGGTTCGTGAAGTGGGGGACGACTCGGCGTGAATCGTTCAAGGTCGCGCTGGCTGAGCCTGTCATGACTCTGATTCGGCTCCATCGCACCATTCTGGCTTCCCGAGAAGTTCTGCCGATGCAAGTTATTCCGAGCGGTGGACTGGGTGGCCAATGCAGATGTGTTGTCGATCGCATTCGCATCGCGACCCTGCGGACGCAAAACGTCCACGTTCCAGATCACTTTCAAAGCGACGACTGCGATGCAGATTCCGGAGGCGCCTCCGAAAATGATGGAGACAACGGTGAACAGCCAAGCGAACTTGCCGCCCGTTCTGCGACCCCGATTGTTTGCGGGTTCGGACATCAATCCACTACTGAGCGGGTTTCGGCTCAAGCCCCTTAGAACGTTGTTCGGTTCTTGGGTGGTTTGAAATCCACCCTCGCTGATTATGCATGCGCTGGGAAATTCGGGCTACCACAATTGGAGGATTTCTCGCGTGGGTCGCACCCTTTTTCTGGGCCGGATTCACGAATCAGCGAATGGACACCACGCCCGTATCGGAGCCACGATCCCGGAAACGACGCTAGTCCGTATTCCCTGGCTGGTTCGTTCCCTGGCTCAGGGGAATGCTAGGAGCTGTGGCCCGCATTGCGGATCAGGTTGATTCTTGTCACCACGAGTCAGCTTCGCATTCTGGAAGTCCACTCGGCTTGCGACGGTCGGATGAATTGGCTCCAGAATCGTGACACGATCTGCCGTACGAGAATCGTGACATGGCTCAACTCCCGTTTGTGAGTCAGCCGGAACCCCGTCGTACCGCGGCGCAGGTAGCCGGCACACTTAGCAGATTCTCAAGCTCAGATCGAAGGCGGTTGCGGAGACTCGATGTTGGGCCGTGAGTCCTTCGCTTCTAACAAACAGGCAGCTGCGTCCACGTCCCATCTCTTCTTTTTGTTACGGTAGTGCCCCGAGCTGAGCCATAGAAAACAAAGAGTTGGAGACTGGGATGTCAGCGTTGATCATGATCGTTTCTGCGGCAGCGATCATTCTATTTGTGAAGTTTGGCCTGCTGCGTGGCATCGACAGTATCGCAAATGCGATGAACTGGAGCGCCAAGGCTCGTGGGCAAGTGACAGGGTATGCCACGTCAGTTCCCGAGTTGGTCTGTCTCGTTTCGGCGGGACTTGCCGGGGTTTGGGAGGCGGGACTTTGGAACATTGCGAGCTCCAACGTCATTAACGCTGGATTGATGCTGACCGCTGTGTTGAGCTATAAGCAGTTCGGTGAACTCTTCAATGTTCGCTTTATTGACGAAATTCTCTTTGCGTCACTCGCGGTTTTTGTGCCAGTCGTGCTGATGAAATATGGCATGGACACTCAGTGGTATCTTGTGCCGATTTTGCTGGGATTCTTCGTCGTCTATCAAGTCGTTGACAAGCGAGTGAACCGACCAAGCGAGAGCGAGGAAGAGGCGGACGAAGAAGCTGCTGGTAACTTGCCGTTTGGTTTAATCCTTGGCCTGACGGCGTTGATCGCGATCGCAATTGCGGGAACGTTCCTGGGTTCTGCCACAGCAGACGTCGTCGAACACATGGGGGTCCGCCCGGCGATTGCGGGTTGGATTCTTGGTGTTGTGACCAGCATCCCCGAGATGGTCAGCTTCTTCTCCGTTTACGCCGCGTCACGTCGAGAACAAAGGTCGCATGAACTGAACGATACGCAAGAGGCGCTCGACAACCTGACGGGTTCCAATATGGCGAATGTGGGTGTGGTTTACCCGTTAGGTTTGCTCGCCTATTTGCTGAGCGCATGGTTTCTCAGTTAGCTGTGCTTCATTTGAGTAGAATTCCCTCTTGAATCCTCTCCACCCGGGGCCGAAGTCGAATCATGCGTTTACTACCTTTTTTCGCGTTTGTCGTTTTCCTCTCATCTGTCGTTGTCCATGGAGAGGAACCCTCTTCCAAGGTCGCGGTGATGGAAACCGCTTTTCGTCAGCAAGCAGATGCAAGCAGTTTTCGAGTTGCAAAAGATGCCGGCTACCATGCCATTCAAATGCACACGGGGATGCCCGACGGAATGCGCAAGCAACCGATCGATCATTCGGTGGGCCTCGCCATCGGTGCGGATCCAAGCCTGTTGAATGCTTGGAAGCAAGCCGCCAAAGAGCACGATGTCGAAGTGATCTCGCTATGTGCAGGTAGTTTGAACAAGTGCGAGATCTGGGGCCGCGATCGGGAGGTCGCGATGCGTGTCGCCAAACAAACGATTGATGCCTGCCACGAATTGGGCGTCGGCGTGATGCTATTCCCTTTCTTCGGTCCCTCTGATTTTCAAGAGCGAGACGAAGCCCTGCATGGTGTGGTCGGGTTCATGAAAGAACTGCTGCCCTATGCGGAAGCGAAGGACGTGGTGATAGGGATTGAGGCTCCGGTGACGACGGAACGCGTACTGGAGATGATCGGAATGCTTGGTTTCCCGAAGCACGTGAAGGTGTACTACGACACCGGCAACCTTTACGCCAAGGAAGATATCTACGAGACGATTCGAAAACATGCCAAACAACACTTCTGTGAGATTCACATCAAACCATCGGGCCATGCGGTGATCGGAAGTGGTGAGATCGACCTGGGGAAATTGGCTCAGGCACTCGATGCGGCGGGTTACGATCGGTGGTTGGTTTACGAGGCAGGGAGAGGCGGTCGCGACCCGGTCGCCAATCGAAAAGGAATCGAAAAAATCATCTCGTTGCGGGAATCACAGGCTACCTCGTCTCGTCGCCCGCAATAGTCGTCTCGTCGGCAGGGATCCGTTGATGGCGTCGGATTGGCTTCGTTCTCCACGATTCGAAGAAATGACGGCAGGTTGGTTCTAAACAGGGAATAGGTGTGTAACGGGGCTTCGGGTTTACTCCAAACACCGTCGCCAGACCCGCGAAATCACCCTTCGCGTCGACACAATTCGACTGGACTCCATGATCTCAGCACCCACTCAAATGATGTTGGCACCCGGGAAAGGGCTTCGTCGAATTGGCCTACTGGTGACACTTGCAATCACAATGTTCGCCTCCGTGGGGCTCCATGCGGCAGATGAAGTTGAGACGCGGGCGCTGATGCCCAAGCGGCACTTGGAGGTTTTTCGGACGTATTGCTTCGATTGTCACGATGCGGTATCGGAAGAGGGGAACCTGAATCTCGAGGCGATCTCGTTTGACATTGGCAATGACATTCCAACGGCGGAGCAATGGGCAAAAGTCCTCAATGCGATCAACTCCGGAGAGATGCCGCCCGACGATTCC
>JBPCVD010000097.1:0-3574 GCA_051010815.1 Rubripirellula sp. | reverse complement strand
CATTCACATAGTTCGCAGGTATTACGAGGCCGTAGGGCTGGACGGAGTCATCGATACTCGATCGAAATCCGCCGACCAACAGTTGAGGTTGGTCACTGGCGACTTCGGCGAGGCCCAACAGACGCAGTCCTCGCTCTCCGCTCTCTACCGCCGTCAGACGTCTCGCTGCTTCATCGAGTAGCTTCGTTGCATGCTCTGGCTCGGATTTCTTGAAAAACAGATTCTGTTCGAGTGCCAAACGAACGGCCCGCACGAACACTTCCACTTCGGGCGTCCATGACTCTGAGTCGGCTGAATCCTGCGCGGCTCGATCGATGCTGGTTTGAAGATCGCGTACACGATCTTCCAAATCCTTTCGAACCTTCGGATCGATAGCAATTCCATCGGGAGGCAGTTTCTTGTAACTGTCGGCAAACGCCGAATCGTGCTGTCCGTTCGACAGCGCAATCGTGACGAGAGAAAGAATGATGATGACGAACGATCGATGCACCTTGGCGATCTCCTAAAGTTTCGGGCAGCTCCAATCATAACTAGAAGCTTTCATGGACAAAGAGACAGCATGGCTCGACTTCGCAACCTGGTCGTGATTTTCGGTGATCAACTCAACCATGATTCGGCCGCTTTGGATGGGTTTCAGCCGTCGCAGGATCGCGTTTGGATGGCTGAAACGCAGGACGAGGCGACCCGTGTCTGGAACCATCAGTTTCGCCTCGTTGCCTTCCTGGCCCCGATGCGACACTTCCGCGATGAGTTGCGGGAGCGCGGGTTCGACGTTGAATACCACGAACTTTCTCCCGATGGCCGCCAGGCTGAGACCTCCAGTTTTGCGTCCCTTCTGAGCAAGCGATTCACGGAAGACGTGTTCGAAAGGTTGGTCTTTGTTCAGCCAGGTGAATATCGCGTACGAGATTGTTTGCGACAGTTGGCGACCGAACATGAGCTTGAGGTCGATGAACGCAATGACCGCCATTTCTATTGCGACAGCGAGCGATTCGAGCGTTGGGCCGCGGGCCGCAAGTCCATGATTCTGGAGCAGTTCTACCGGGTCATGCGTAAGGAGCACGGTGTGTTGCTCGACGCAGACGGAGAGCCAGAGGGCGGGCAGTGGAATTTCGATAAGGAAAACCGAGGCAAGTTTGGTAAGCAGGGACCGGGTGTCGTTCCGCATCCGCCGACGTTCGATCCTGACGCAGTGACTTCGTCCGTGATCAAAATGGTTCAAGCTCGGTTTGCGGATCACCCGGGTCAAGCTGATCGCTTTGACCTTCCAGTGACCCGGCAGCAGGCTCTCGAATATCTAGCAGATTTTGTCTCACATCGTCTGGCAAATTTTGGGAAATATCAGGACGCGATGTGGGAGGGGGAAACCTTTCTGTATCACTCGCGGCTTTCCAATGCGATGAATCTGCACCTGTTGAGTCCGCGCGAAGTCGTCGATGCGGCAGTTCAAGCGTATCGAGACGGTCACGTTCCACTCAACTCAGTGGAAGGATTCGTTCGGCAGGTGCTTGGATGGCGCGAATACGTCCGAGGCATCTACTGGTTGAAGATGCCCGAATACGCAGGTCTCAACTCACTTGAGTGCGATGTCGATCATGATGTTCCGTCCTTTTACTGGGACGGACAAACAGAGATGGCCTGCGTTTCTGATGCAATGCGATTGTTGATCGAGACTGCTTACGCACACCACATTCAGCGTTTGATGGTGCTGGGACTGTTCGCTCAACTGCTGGGAGTCCATCCCTCAAAATTCAATGATTGGCACATGGCGATGTATGCCGATGCCGTCGATTGGGTGAGTTTGCCCAACGCTCTGGGGATGAGCCAGCATGCCGATGGCGGTCTGATGGCAACCAAGCCGTATTGCGCGAGCGGCAACTACATCAACCGAATGAGCAATCACTGCAAGGGCTGTCGTTACAAGCCCGACCGCGCCGTCGGCGACGATTCGTGTCCCGTGACCACGTTGTACTGGGATTTCCTTGACCGTCATCGGGCACGATTCAAGAGCAATCATCGGATGAGCATGCAGCTCAAGAATTTAGATCGCAAGGATGATGAGGAAATGCAAGCGATTCGCGATCGGGCGCATCGCATCAAACGTGGAGAGTTGAAGGTCTGAACTACGAGCCTTGCCCCATGACAGCGGCAGTCATTTTTGGATCAAGAACACTCGTGTTTTCCATCTCTGGGTCAATCAGCAGTCCGTAGCCATCGGGCAGGTAATCGAGCATCGCTTGCCCCTCGACCACGACTCCGTCGACAGATTCATCGTCCGAGAATAGCTCGCCCATTTCTCGAACGAACAACTCGGCATTGGCTTCGCTCGTGAACGCGACGAGCACTTCGAATTCGTCGATTTCCGCAGTCAACGCACCCATGTTTTCGTCTTCATCTTCGTCACTCTTCGAGGTGCTGAGCAGAACGAATTCGCCAGCCAGCACTGACTCTCGAAGCTTGGGAAGATCCCCGGCAGTGATGGCGGCGTGCAGCTCGCCATCCAAGGTGGAATCAGACTCTGAATCGGACATGTTGAGTCCCAGGGGTTGAATTGGGTTGTGGCCGACTCACGAGATGTTGCCGGCATGCGACGCGGAGTATAACGCCTGGATTCACGCTGGGAAGCAAGCTCGGGGTCGTCACGACCGGACTCATTCCCCCATGAACATATCGCCGAGTCCACCTAGGACCGAGCCCTCCCCTTTTTGTGATCGCCCGAATCCCGGCATCGAGCTAGCTACCCGTCCCGCCAGTCGTGAGAACGGCAGCGACTGAAGCCAGACGGGACCTGGTCCGACAATGGTCGCCAGAAACAGCCCTTCTCCACCGAAGAAGGCATTCTTCATACCACCGACGAATTGAATGTCGTAATGGACGGTTGGCCCCATCGCCATCAAACATCCGGTGTCGACCCTCAATTGTTCATCTGCCGCGAGTTCGCGATACATCATCGTGCCGCCTGCATGGACAATCGCGATGCCATCACCGCGAAGTCGCTGCATGATGAATCCCTCCCCCCCAAACAGTCCGGCACCGATCTTCTTTTGAAAGGCGATGTCAATCACGATTCCGCGAGCACCGCAAAGGAACGCGTCCTTCTGGCAAATGATCTGACCACCGAGTTGGTCCAGGTGCATTGGAATCATCCGGCCGGGATAAGGGGAACCGAAAGCAACCTTCGTTTGCACGTTGGAATGGTTGGTGAAGGTCGTCATGAACATCGATTCGCCTGTCATGACACGTTTCCCTGCGGAGAGCGCTTTGCCAAGCAAGCCCTTCTCAGTCTGGGAAGGATCACCGAAGACCGTTTCCATTTGAACGCCTTCGCCCATGTACATCAAAGCTCCGGCCTCCGCGATCGTTTGTTCGCCTGGGTCAAGCGTGATCTCAACGTACTGAGCTTCGTGGCCAAAAATTTCGTAGTCGATCTCGTCAGACGAATGGGAACTTCCGTCGTTGGAATGGCCCCCACGAAGCGTTGCCGGTGCGGATGCGATTTCGACGCTCCCCGCCTGAAACTCGTTGTCACCATCAAGAGTCGAGTCCACGTAACGGGATCGAGGTTGTCCGACCG
>JBPCVD010000096.1:0-8593 GCA_051010815.1 Rubripirellula sp. | reverse complement strand
CCTCGAGCAGCGACTTTAATTGCTTGACCGACGCCGGGCCTCGCATGTTCGTTTGTCCCGCAAGGATGAATACGGGAACGGCGTTGCGCGCGACAGGAAGTGGCATGCGATTGGTCGACAACGCGGTATTGGCCAGCGGGCCATCGGAAACCCTATTCGTGCGATTGGGCTCCACGTTTGATCCGTCGCGTTCAGGTGCTGGCCCACGGCGAGCGTTCGCGATCAAGAAAATCGTCCCTCCAATCAGCAACAGCGATCCCAGTCCCATCAGGGCGAGAAGAATTTGCGGGGACCTACTGCGGGCACGACGACGAGCGACCGCCTTCTGTTTGTGAGCCTTTGGGGATTCTGTCACGACGTGGATTTGGTCGGCAGCCGATGCTGCTTGTGTTGGAGCCGCGACCGGGTCCATGACAGGCGTTGTCACATTGATCGTCGCCGGACCGCGTGGTGAGAAAGCCGTTGGCTGTTCCGCGAACTCCGCCGCCGCCCCAGCATCGAGTGTGGGAGCATCGGTGTTGGTAAAGCGTTGATCGGTGACCGCTCCGAAAGCCTTGAGGTCAAAGTCGGCCTCTCCAGCGATGAAGAGTTGCAGGTCGTGGATCAAGTCACCCATGCTCTGGTATCGGTCGACGGGACTCTTGGCGGCCATTTTCTGAAAAATGACATTGAGCTGGCCGTATTCGCTCCCCAAACCGGCCAGGGATGGAACCGCATGCGTGCGATGCGCCATCATCTTGTTCAAGAGCGTTTCGCCTTCAAACACAACGTTTCCCGTCAACAGCACATAGAGAGAACAGCCAAGCGAATAGATGTCACTTCGTTCGTCCGCATCCTTCATGTTCATGGCTTGCTCCGGAGCCATGTAGTCGACTGTCCCGATCACTTGCCCGGTTTGTGTTAGCCCGGAAGAGGCCGCCATGGTTTCGCGTTCCAGACGCGCCAGACCCATGTCCAGAATCTTGACGACGCCATCCTTGCTGAGCAGAAGATTGCTGAGTTTGATGTCGCGATGAACGACACCTTGGTCGTGGGCGTACTGCAGACCACGCGCTGCCTGCAAGACACAGTTCGCCGCTTCGCCGGTATTCAGAGGCCCCCTGTTCGCTAACAAGTCGCTGAGATTCGTACCCTCGACGTACTCCATCACGAGGTAGTGTGTCCCACGGTCTTCACCCGCGTCGTAAGCGGCAACAATGTTGGGGTGCATCAACCTCGCAGCCGCCCGTACTTCTTGTTGAAATCGCTTGACTGCATCCGGCGACTTCATAGCGCTGGCCAGCAGAGTCTTCAAAGCCACTTCGCGATCCATCGTGCGATGACGCGCCAGGTAGACATTGCCCATGCCGCCAACGCCAATCTTGTCCAGGATCACGTACTGCCCCATGATCAGCTTCGTTCGACCGGCATTGATCGACCGAGCCTGAAAGACGGACAGCTTGCCGCTGCGGACAAGCGCGGTGGCTAACGCTTGAGTTTCGTTGCGCTGCGCATCAGGCAGCGTCGCTTGGACCGCCGCGATCTCATCGATCGAAAGCAGCGAGCTCTCGCAGGCATTCGCAATGAACTGTTCGACCAGTAGTGCCATCGATGTGCAGTGCCGGGGACCAATCAGACTCAAGCAGGAGGTTTCAGCCCGTGCCCAGGATGAAGTTTGATTCTAATGTTTTCAGGCGGTCGCGAACACGCCCGCCCGGTCCAATGAAAGCGGATCCATGGAAACGCGTTGGTCCCGTTCATCGTTTCGAGGTAATTCGCCACTTCACTGCAGGGGTGTGAAGCGTGATGGAGAGCCGCTCCGCCACTATCGAGAAGGGATGGCAGCGATCGGTAGGTGAAGTCGTGTGACCGACTCATCCATCGGTGATCTTTCCTCGGTAGGCACCTACCCCGCCAAGGATTGCTCCCGCCGAGACGCCAAGGATGGTTGGTAGAAGCACGATCGAACTGACCAGAGAGTCGCGGGACACCAAGGCTTGATCAGCCGCTTTGGAGACGGGGCTCTGGCGTTCGACGTTAATCGACGACGCCCAGGATGGCGACAGTGGGCTCAACGCCAACGAAAAATAGAAGACCGGCAAGCTGCAACCGAGCAGCGCCCCCACCAGACCGCCAATGAAACCGAAGAAGGCGACGGCGTCGAGGAAGCTTGAGCGTGGTTCGCTCGTTTCGAGTGACGCCACCGCCGAATCGCCAAGATGCTCCGCTTCGGCCGCGGAGGTGTTTTTCGCGACGTGGCTGAAAGCAGAACTCACATCATCCGATGCGTCACTCATTCGGGGCGTCGACGAGTCGGTGAAGAACCGGTCGCTCCATTGCAGATGCAGCTTTCCCGTTATGGCACCGAAGAACGCCAAAATCGCACCGACACACCAACCGCCCTGCGTCCAAGGGCGAATTGACTCTGCTTTGTTCTCTTCGGCAAAGAGCATTCCTGCCAACCCGGATAGGTTTGCCGCAACGAGTCCACCCACGGCGGTCATCCAAAGAATCCAATAGACGCGGCCGACACCCAACAACGCTTTTCGCAGCCGCCACGTCGCGTCTGAAGCATCTGACGATGCGAAATCGGAATTGCCGGGAGACTCAATCGTTTCGAATTCGTTTTGCAAGCAATTGACTCGAGGTGCGGTCATCCGTCCTGGGGCTGATCCAGGATACCCGAGTCGCCGGCGCGGACTGTTGCGAAGTTTGCGGTAGTTCGACGGGTATCGAAAGTTTGACCGAGCTTCGAAGAATGGGGCTGTCAGGCAAAGGAGGAAAGATCAATGTTGCGTCGAAAAGATGATTTGTGAACAATCCCCCAACTATCAGCGAGCCCCAACCAACAAACTCAGAAATACCCGCGTTTCCTGAGTTCCTCACAGATCCAACGAGGGCCGCACTCAGGGAAGGAGTCATCACATGAATCGATCGTTTCGAGTCGCCATCACTGCGGCTTTCCTAGGATGTTTTTTCACAACGGGCGTGCAAGCACAGTCCTCTCAAATTGACAGTGAGCTGAAGCGGCTGCAGGGCCATTGGCGCATCACTGAGATGGTTGAGAACGGGCACGTGATTCCGGAAACGCAAATGCGTTCGTTGCTACCCGGTGGCGGGTTGGTCGAGATCATCGACTATACGCTGCTGTTTAAATCGCCGGTGAACGGCGTGAAGAGCACAAAATCGTTTCGCCTGGATCCATCTAGCTATCCGAAACAGATTGCGATTCTGGAGCGAGACAAAGTCACCGGAATGGGCATCTACCAATTCGACAAAGGTAAGTTGGTAATCTGTGTCGCGAATCCAGCGGCGGCGACGCCAAGTGATTTTACGGCGCACGAGAACAGTGGACGGTCGATGATGGTCTTGGAGTCTTACGCTCCCAATGAAGGCGAGCAAATGGGATTGATTCTTCCTTCGCCTCCGAGAGCGACCGCAGCGCGTCCGCCAACACAAGCAAGTCCGCCAGCGGTGGAAGTTGTCGAGGTCAAAACCGCGGCGCCCGCCGCAGCTCCGACGATCATTGTGAATCAGGCTCCGGCGCCAACGCCTCCGCCAAAAGTCATTGCGGTCGCCAGTCCAAGCGTGGCTGGTCGCGTCCTGACCGACGCAGAAGTCCGAACGATGCTGATCGGCAAATGGCGGATGAATGACGGGGAAGGCCTCGTTGACATCACGTTCGCTCCCAATGGAACGTTTAGCACATTCCGTCATGCCGAAGCGATCAACACCTTTCACACGGTCTTTGTTGCCACGCCAGTATCGTCTGGAACTTGGCAGGTGTCTGGCGGACAGTTGTCATTGCATGTGAATTCGTCGTACCGCGCGGACCGCGTCAATACGACCGCATCGTTTGCAGTTCGATCAATTTCGAATACGGACGCGATTATCGTCGATACGCTGGGACGTGTCGCCAAAGTCATCAAGCTGCCGTAGTCGCTTCACGCTTCAACAGACTTGTCATTGACCCGCGATCGAACTTCGATCGCGGGTTTTTTCGTGCGTGATCAGCAACCGCGTGCTGCAAAGGATGCATCGATCGAAGCTTCGTGCGATTGATCTTTCTGAGCCGATGCGATCCTGATATTTTCCCGAATGAGAGAATGGAATCGGCTGCGCGGACGGTAAGTGCGTGGCAGCTCAATGCAGGGAATGCAGAGTACGATCATGCGTATCGGTCTAGCTTTATCTGGCGGTGGATTACGGGCGACGCTTTATCACTTGGGCGTCGTGCGGTACATGAAGGAAGCGGGGCTTCTGTCGTCCGTCTCTCACATCACATCCGTCTCGGGCGGCAGTGTGCTCGGGGCGCACCTGGTCTTGAACTGGGACCGCTACAACGGCAGCGACGAGGAACTGAACGGGGCTTGCCGCGAGATCATCGATTTCGTGCGACTGGATGTCCGCAACCGAATCGTTCGTCGATATCCGTTCACGCTTGCTTTTGGTTCGTTGCAGCGTCTGTTCCGACAACGCCCGTCCCGACGCGTCACGCGAACGGGGCTGTTGGAAAAGCAGTATCAAGATTTTCTGTTTGGGGACACCTGTCTGCATGAGCTGCCCATCAAGCCTGAGTTGCACGTCTTGTGCACCAATCTCAGCGAAGGTGGCCTCAGTTCATTCTCGCGATCAGGCTTGTTGTTTGAGGAGCGATCCAAGTCGGGGCACACGCAGATGCGTCGGCAGCGCGCCGGTTTGGCGACTGTCCCGATGGCCGTTGCAGCATCGTCTGCATTCCCGGGCTTCTTTCCACCGTTGGAGTTGACCGCCGACGACATTGGCGCCACGGAGGGTGAGTTTCAAACGCAGTACTTCACCGATGGTGGCGTCTATGACAATCTTGGCGTTCGGATGTTTCGCTGGCTGGAGCGGCAGCAGGAGGCCAAGCTGCGTTCCGAAGACTTCGCGTGTGTCGAATCGGCGGTGCGAGTTTGGAACGAGGCGGCGGGATCAGATTGTCGAACCGCGTTGCATCGGATCGCACAAATCTATTCAGGATCGCAACATGACCATTCCCATACGCCCACGCGATCCCCGGTGGTAAAAGAGTCGCAGGAGTTGCTGTCCGGGTTGGAGCACCTGATCAGCGAGACCAATCTTGCCAAGGATCCAGAACTTCGCAGCTTGATGGAACTTGATCGTTACGGCGGTAACGGTCATGGCGACGGCAGTTTTCACAGCAATGGAAATGGCAGTGGGCACGTCGATCGGATCGCGCTGCTGGCATCCAATGATCGCTTGGCCCGAAATCGACGCATGCTGAGCTTGGCTTTTCGCGAGGCAGCCGGGCAAGATTTCTTGTCGGAGCCTCAAGTTGGATTCGATGCCATCATCGCCAGCGATGCGGGCAAGAAGTTCCAGGTGACGCGTCCGGATCGTGCCGGCTCGTTCCTGCGCACCGCCATGCGTTCATCGGACATTTTGATGGATCGCGTTTGGCAGCTGGAAAAGGAACATTTTGCTAAGTCGACGGACTATGTCTTTGCGCCGATCACTCGGATCGTGACGCCGGAAGAGGATGGCACGGCGATGCACCCCGAAGTGCAAATTCAAATCAGCAAAGTCCGCACCGACATGGATCGCTTCACCGACGACGAATCGAGCGGACTGGTTCGGCATGGTTACTGTGTCGCTCGCCAATCGATTGCCGCGCGACCGGGGCTGCAGTCGTATACCCATGATGGTTCTCCCTGGGATCCGACTTGCGAGGTTGAAAACGAGAGTTCGCAAACTGCCAAGAAAGAAGCATCCCGGCGTGGTGCGCAAGCGACGGATGCGACGAAACAGGCAAGACGTCTGCAACATTCATCGCGACGCAAATACTTGGGGCAGTTCTTTTCTGCCCGCGATTGGGTCTCGTACATGTACGTCCCAATCCTGTTTTTACTGCTCGGTATCGCACCTTTCATGCTCTATCGTTCGTGGCGACACGGTGCAGTCGCTTCGACCTTGACGGCCGCAATGGCGGAAACCCGCGACGACTACAAGACTCTGTTGAACTTGATGGAGGATGGGCCGGTCGATGCGTGGAGCCCGATGCCATTTGTCGAAGCAGATCATTTCGACCCGCTCTTTGCTGAGCAGGGCCTCGATATTATCGCTGATGTTCGCATCATCGATCTGAGGCAGTTTGAAGGGACGGCTCACGCTAGCGATCCCAGCGTGTATTTTTACCGCTCCGTTTCGGTGCGGAAGGTGCATCAGTCTGACGGAGCCACGGGACTTCGGTTGCAGTCACAGTGGGACATGCCCCAAATTGTTGCACGTTGCCGTAACCCCGGATTGCACCCCGAGCTGCATCGTTGTGCGGTCCCCGCGACGGATGATTCGGAGAAGTCTTACGCGTGGCAACTCGACCTTGATTTCAGCAGTGTGCCGGTCGGCCATACGACGAATGTGATCGTCGAAGCATTGTTGCCGGCACATGATCGAGAAATCAGCGGTCACGGACTGCCGTGGTGGGAGTTCGAGGTCGATGCGGATCCAGAAGTCGCCACTTCATGGTTGCTCTTGCCGGAGGATTGGAAGGAAAGCAACGCCCAGTTGGTACGTTTCCAAAACGAGACACCGGAAAGTTTGGAAGTCGTGGAGCCGACTCATCATGCATCCATGCTGGGCGATTCCATTTTGCATTGGATCGTTGTGCATCCCAAAGCTGGCTACACCTACACCTATCGGTGGAACGCCAATAAGTGACGGTCGGCGAACGGTCGGCGAACAGACGTCGACCGACTTCGCGTGCGGCGAGTCGTCCGCCTTCGACTCGGGTGAGACGCTAGTCAGACATTCAGTCGCCAAATCGTGACATTCAAGACGGTCGCGAAAGTGACCCAGAAGAGATATGGGACGAGAAGTCCGCTCGCCACCTTCGAGTGCTTCCAAAATGCGAGCAGTGTGGCAAGAATCGCAATCCACAGCAGTACGATCTCCATTGCCGCCCACCCCGGTTGCCTCATTCCAAAGAAGAGCAGTGACCAGAGGCTGTTGAGGGCAAGTTGGACGGCGAACAAGGTCAATGCCATTCGATGTTCCGGCCAGCGACTGCTGCGCCAAACGCACCACGCTGCGATCGCCATCATCAGGTAGAGCAAGGACCAAACGGGACCAAAGAGCCAATTGGGCGGGTTCCAGGAGGGTTTGTTGAGTTCGCTGTACCAACTCTCCAGCCCGGTTGCCGTCACCAAGCCGCCGACTCCGGCCGCACCGAAACAGATCAGGATCGATGTTGCGAGTCCAATTGCTTGGATAGAAACGGACTTCGGCGGATGCACGTCATTCATGGGTTCGTTAAGCTTTGAGAAACGTTCGCATTGCATCATAGGAGAACGAACATGGCCGCGCAATTCGACCTCAAAATTTCGAAGAACGGAAAACACTTCTTCACACTCATTGCCGCCAATGGCGAGGTCATCTTGACCAGCCAGATGTACGCTTCGCGCGCCGGTGCCAAGAAAGGGATCGCTTCGGTACGGGGGAACGCGAGTAAACGAAGTCGTTACGAAGAACGTAAGGGAGCGAAGGGAAAAATGCACTTCGTGCTAAAAGCCGGCAACCATCGCGTGATCGGAACGAGTCAGGTTTACAGCACGCCGAAGGCCATGGAAAAGGGACGGGCGTCGGTCATGAAGAACGGGAAAGTCAAGCGAGTGGAAGTCGGCTGATCCGACCACATCGCGACAGATCCGGCGCGGTCGCCCGACCTCGCAAGCGTGCCACGACACCCTACCGCCATGTATGTTGTGGCGACAGGGTGACTTGCGACGCGTTGCTGCGACGGTGGAAACGAACAGCTGTGGCGCCCGGCGAGTTCAAATTTTTCCCTTCAAGTAACGTTGTCGAGTCGATTCGGGAAACTTTTCGATCGCGTAACGCAGCATCGTTCTCGGCATCTCGTTGTAATGCGCTTTTAGGAAGTGCTCCTCGATCGTTCGATCACGGTTTCCGACTTCTCTCAGCATCCAGCCAACGGCCTTGTGAATCAAGTCTTCTGGGTCACGAAGTAGCCGCTGCGAGAGAAACAGGGTCTCGTCGAAGTCATGCTCACGAATGAAGGCAAACGTCGATATGATTGCGACTCGCCTACGCCATAAATCCTTGGACTTTGCCAGACGCCTGAGCAGTCGACGGTCACGGTCTTGAAGGTGGGCACCCACGATCTTGTAAGCCGACGCATCGACGAGGTCCCAATTGTTGACGAAGTCGAGATTCTCGCAGTAGGCATCAAACACGAGTTTGCGGTCGGCATCATCGCCACGTTCGTACTTCAGTACGAGGATGAAGACCGCCAACAGACGAGTCTCGTGCGCGGGTGAGTGAAGAAGTTGCAACACGTCGCCGACATCAAGTTGTCGGTTTTTCCGTGACAGACGACGTAAGTCTGGAACACGGATTCCCAGAAACGTGTCGCCCGCCCCGTATTCGCCGGGGGCCGACTTGAAGAACCGCTGGGCGTGTTCGGCAATCGATGGATCGGCGAGCGTCTGGAGTTCCCGTGTGATGGATTGAACTTCGCAATTCGCCATGTCGTATGTGTTTCCCTATTGAATCCGTTTTCAAAGCGGGCGAAGGTAGGCAATCAGATCGGCCGCGTCATCCAAGCTGAGTCCGGTCA
>JBPCVD010000095.1:0-5281 GCA_051010815.1 Rubripirellula sp. | reverse complement strand
CAGGGGTGGCGATTGCTGCTGCAGATCCATGACTTCGCCGAGGACTATCGCCCCGATAACTATCGCCGTTTAGTGGATGCGATCGGTGCCGAGGATAAGGCGGACGTCGATTCGTACCTCTATCCCGTTGCAGAAACCCTCCACTATGCCACGCTGACCGAAGCCGACTCGGTCGCGTTGCGTCAACTCGGCGTTCCAGATTCGTGCACACACACGCTTCCCAATAGTGTCGTGCTACCTCAAGGAGCACTCGAGCCAAAGGAGACGGCACGGGCAACGGTCATTCGGGCATTTTCGCTCCCGGACGAATCGCGTTGGTGTTTGTATCCTGTTCGGGGGATTCGCCGGAAAAACGTTGGTGAGTTGCTGTTGTTGTCACGCTGGGTGGGGGAAGGAACACATGTAGGGCTGACGCTTCGTCCAGCAACTCCAGTCGAAGCACGCTCGTATGACCGCTGGAAAGAGATTGCAGCGACCTGCGCGCCACGGTTGCGGTTCGATGCTGGGCAGCATCCCGATATCTCGTTCTTGGATAACGTTCGCGCGGCCGACTTCATCGTGTCGACGAGCGTTGCCGAAGGGTTTGGAATGGCGTTCTTGGAGCCATGGTTGGTTGAACGACAGGTGATCGCTCGCCGTTTGCCAGGTGTCACGAATGATTTCGAGGCGGCTGGCGTTGATCTGCACAACTTTTACGATGCGATTCCTGTGCCCGGTAAAAAAGCGTGGCTCGAATCGTGTTGGAAAGAAACCGCGATGGCGGAGGACCAGGCGTGGTCGCAGTTACCGCGAGCATTTCGCCCGAATTCAACACCATCGCGCGAAGGAAATGGCGACGCGATCGATTTCGCTCGGCTGACTCCATCGCGTCAGGTCGAAGTCTTAGCGAGGTTACGCGATGATGCTGGATTTGAAGTGGAACTAAAGGAAAGATCTCGCTGCTTGTTACAGTCGATCGCTGAGGCCTCGAGTTCATCGTCGAAAGCGGATGCCTACATTGATCGCAATGCCAATGTAGTGCGGTCAAAGTATTCGGCCGAACGTACGGGGGACCAGCTGAAGCAACTATACGGTGAGCTGATGAGTTGCGAACTGTCGTCATTGAGGGGGCCTGAGAACGCAGGTTCAGGAATCGACAAGATCAGTGCTGCTCGCCCCTATTACCCTTGTCGCACGGAGGTGTTGATATGAGTACTGACAGCGGCTGTGAGAATGTACTGAGCAATCGTCGAGCCATGGAGCCGATTCGGACGGAGGTCGAACCTCGATTGCGACCATTGCCGGGAATCAAGGCGGTCGTATTCGATGTCTACGGGACGTTGGTCATCAGTGGCAGCGGGGATGTTGGTTCGGCGGACACGACCGATCGCGGTGCCTACGTCAAGGATGCGTTGGTGGCGATCGGGCTACAGGAGCGGCTTGAGAAAGCCCCATCAGTCGATTTGTTGCATGAGTCGATCGCGCAATTCAATCGCGAACGGGTTTCGGAAGCGTGCCCAAAGCCCGAAGTCGATATCGTCGAAGTTTGGCGGAGAGTGCTCTTGAGTTCTGGCTTGCAACTCGATGCGGCCGACATTGAACAGGTCGTGCAATTGGCCGCAGATTATGAGTCGCGAGCGAATCCAACTTGGCCAATGCCGAACGCGAGCGAGTTATTGGCAGCACTTCGGCAGCGTGGACTTCCGCTCGGGATCGTCAGCAACGCACAGGTTTTTACCCCTTGTTTGGTAGAAGATTTGGTTTCGGGAAAGCCGCTTGAACAGAGTGGATTTGCCCTCGATTTGTGCGTCTTTTCCAATCGATTTCGTCAGGCAAAGCCCGGCCCACGCTTGTTTGAAGTTCTGAAGCAAGGGTTGGGGCGGCGCGGTATCTCGCCACCAGAGGCGATTTATGTCGGGAATGACATGCTCAACGATGTTTGGGCCGCCTCGGAAGCGGGGCTTCAAACGGCTTGGTTTGCCGGAGACGCCCGCAGTTGCCGACCCCGCCAGGACGATCCACGGTGTCAGTCTTTGCGTCCCGATGTGGTCCTGACGGATTTGCTGCAGTTGCTAGAGTGCATGCAAATCAAGTAAAAGCCTGACACGGCTCGTTTGTTCCAACCGCGATCTCAGCTTCAGAACAGGTTTCATTGGCTCCATGGGTGTCCAGATAGGATTTGTCGGTACGCGATTCTCCGGTACAGATGGTGTTTCGCTTGAGAGTGCAAAGTGGGCACAGGTTCTCTGGGATCATCGACACGTCAGTCATTGGTATTCGGGAATGAGCGACCGCGATGAGGAGGCGTCGATGGTCGTCCCTCATGCCTACTTTGGGCATCCCGATATCGAGTGGATTAACCGCCGTGCATTCGGGACACGTACAAGGACGCCCGACGTCACGCAACGCATCTATGCTTTGGCGGACTATCTGAAGGGGACACTCTACGAGTTTACTCGCCGGTTTGATCTCGATCTGTTAATCGTCCAGAACGCACTCTGCATTCCGATGAACGTGCCTCTGGGTGTGGCGGTGACCCACTTCATCGCGGAAACAGGATTTCCGACGATCGCGCACCATCACGACTTTTACTGGGAACGCGATCGTTTCAGTGTCTCCGCAGTGACAGACTTGCTCTGGATGGCTTTTCCTCCAGCTCTGCCACAGATTCAAAACGTCACCATCAATTCCTTTGCGCAAGAAGATCTGGCTCACCGTCGCGGTGTGTCTTCGATCCTCGTTCCAAATGTTCTCGACTTTGAGAATGAGCCAGAACCTGCGGACGAATATGCGAGTGGATTCCGAAAAGATATCGGATTGGCGGAAGACGACATCCTGTTTCTGCAACCAACGCGAGTGGTGCCTCGAAAAGGAATCGAGCATGCCATCTCACTTGTGTCAGCTCTGAAAGATGATCGTTGCAAGCTCGTGATCTCTCACGCCAGCGGTGACGAAGGCAACGAATACTTGAGCGCTCTCAGGGAGCTCGCAGAGTCTCACAATGTCGATATGTATCTGTGTGATCACCAGGTTGGTGACAAGCGTGGACTGACCGAGGATGGGCAAAAGATCTACACACTTGCCGACGCCTACTCGCAGGCAGATTTTATCACCTACCCGAGTATCTACGAAGGTTTTGGAAATGCTCTGTTGGAAGCGTTCTATTTCCGTAAACCGGTCCTGGTGAACCGCTATTCGATCTATGTCGCGGACATCGAGCCCAAGGGAGCGAAGGTCATCGCCATGGACGGGTATCTCACCAAAGATGTTGTTAACAAAGTCCAACGTATCATCAACGATAAAGAGTATCGCGATGAGATGGTCGACTTTAATTACGAGATCGGTAAGGCTTTCTTTAGCTACAGCGTGTTGAGGCGGAAACTTCGCGCTTTGGTGACCAACTTTACTGGTCAAGAGAATCTTTAGAATGAACGACAGCTTGGATCGTAGAAAGCGTAAATTCTGCCGATCTTTGTCGTGATTCGAGGTCCATTTCTGCGATCGTTGGCGCGGGCGCGAACGTGATGTTTCCGGGACGGCAACTACCATGATGATTGATTCAACGACTGCCGAGCTGATCCAAGAAGTCTATGGCGAGGTGCCCAGTGAACTGGCGGATGGCATCGCAGCTTTAGAGGCACAGACATCGAAGACTGAGGACGAGATCGAGTTATGGTCGGAACGTGATGTGGTCCTGATCACGTACGCAGATCAGGTTCGTGCCTCAGGGATGTCGCCGTTGCAGGCACAACGAGCATTCTTGCTCGATCATGAATTGCAACGTCTGATCCGGTGCGTCCATCTGTTGCCTTTTTGCCCGTTTACGAGCGACGATGGGTTTTCTGTCGTTGATTATCTTGCCGTCGATCCCGCATCAGGAACTTGGGAAGACATTGCCGATCTTGGCGAGTCATTTGATTTGATGTTTGATTTGGTCCTGAATCATGCGTCGCAAAAACACGAGTGGTTCCAACGCTACCTGCAAGGCGATCCTGACTTTGCTGACTTCTTCATCGACCAAGATCCGAACGTCGATCTATCGGACGTCGTGCGGCCACGTAGTTTGCCTTTGCTGACGGAGTTTGATTCCCCGTCGGGAACGAAACACATTTGGACGACGTTCAGCGATGACCAAGTCGATTTGAATTACGCGAATCCGCGCGTGATGTTGGCGATGTTGGAAACGCTTGTCGAATATGCGCGACGAGGTGCCAGGATCATACGTCTCGACGCGATCGCGTTCTTGTGGAAGCAAGTGGGGACGGATTGCATTCATCTGCCACAAACGCACGCTGCCGTCAAATTGATGCGTCGCGTTTTGGATCGCGCAGTACCGGGGACTCTCGTCCTGACCGAGACGAATGTGCCTCACAAAGAAAATGTCAGCTACTTTGGCGGGGGTGAAGATGAGGCCCACATGGTCTACCAGTTCAGCTTACCGCCTCTGCTGTTAGACGCCATTCATAACGGCGATACCTCGGTTTTGCGATCTTGGCTGGCGTCGCTTGAGGCACCGAGCGACTCGACTACCTTTTTTAATTTCACGGCGTCTCACGATGGCATCGGTGTGCGACCCCTTGAAGGGATCGTCCCGCCCGAGCGTGTCCAGAAACTGGCGGATGTCGTCCGGTCGCATGGCGGGCGAGTCAATACTCGCCGCAACTCGGACGGAACCGACAGCCCGTATGAATTGAACATCACCTATCTGGAGGCGGTCGCCGATTCATCGTCCGTGGAAGCAAGCGAGCACTCTCGACGATTTCTTGCAACGCAGGCGATCATGTTGTCGATGCGCGGCATGCCTGCCGTCTACTTCCACAGTTTGGTGGGATCGCCCAATGACCAGGAAGGTGTTGAGCAGTCCGGTCAGAATCGGCGCATCAATCGCCACAAGTACGATCGCGCGGAGCTGGAAGCTGCACTCGCAGATTCGCATGGATTGCAGCGGCGCGTGTTTGACGGTTATCAGCGATTGCTCGAGGTACGCGTTCAACAGCCTGCTTTCCATCCGCGTGCGGCCCAGGACGTGTTACCGCTACCTGAGGATGGACTACTAGGATTTGTTCGTACGGCGCGTTCCGGCGAGCGTCTTGCGGTGATCGCGAATCTTTCGAGCGAACCTCGCACCGTTGACTCAAGCCTCCTCGACGAGGAGTTGCGTTACGATGAACTTGCCTTGGAGCGATTGTTCAAGGACGAAGCGATTCCGATGCGTCCCTTTCAGGTGCGCTGGCTAACAGCCAACTGAACGCGGCAAGACCGAAGGTTCAACCAACAAAGACGGCGACTGTCGTCAACCAAC
>JBPCVD010000094.1:0-9985 GCA_051010815.1 Rubripirellula sp. | reverse complement strand
GTGTTTCTACTGCGTTCTTTTCCTGACGACGCTTCTTCTGGTTCGATTTCTTTTCGTCGGCGTTGGCCTTTGCGAGCTGCTTTTTGACTTCGGCGAGCTGTGTTGCGGACTTGGACAAGCTCTCTTTCGACTTATCCAACTGAGCTCGCATGCGTTTGTTGCTTTGACGCGCCTTGGCGAGATTCTCTTTCATCGAGGCCATCGCTTCGGCGGACTTCTTCGCCTGGGCCACCGACTCTTCCTTGGCGGCAATCATCGCCTGCTCTGCCTGCTTGGCACGCTTGGTCACCGCGGCGAACTTCTCCAGCTGCATGCTGGCTTCTTTCTGCTGGGTGTTGGCAAGCGTCTCGGTCTCACTCAGCTTTTGATCCTTCTCTGCGAGGGCCAACTTCAGCTCTTCGAGCTCCTTGCGAAGATCAACGATCTGTCCCGTGAGCTGAATGTTCAGGTCGCTTGGCTCGAATGCACCGTCGGTCGAACCGCAACAGCTGGCGTCCGTCGTCGTCGAGCAGTGTGTCGCGGTCACTTGGGGGCCACAACTACGAGATTTGAAGAAACAGCCGAAATTGCCTGCCGAAGCCGTTGGCAACGCGGTCAAAGTGAAGCCGGCAATCAGGAGTGTCGTTAGCCTGTTCATTGTGTTTTTCTACGTGGAAAGCATGAGGTGACGGGCATGGGGCCCAGGCGGGAACCGGTCTCAAGACCGGAAGCCCTATCGTAATCGAAGGAGGGCAAAGTAAAGCCGCTGCGGAGAAATTTCCGAACGCTAATGCTCCCCAGAGATGCAGAGATCCCCACCTCCAAGGACGCTGACCAGAGATTCCTGCCTCGAACGCTTCCCACAGAAACGAAGACTCAAAACCAGACGAAGGATCGCGACTGCCAAACCACCGTACGCTGAATCCTTAAAGGAAGCCAAATTTCGGCGAGTTTGCATCAGGGGGGACTCACGCACTCATGAGATCAAAGTGCCTCGAACGCGGCGATCAAGCGGTCGACTTCCTCGACCGTGTTGTAGTGAACGATTCCGATCCGAACCATGCCTTCTGGCTCGACTCCTAGTCGCTCGGTCAGCGGCAAGGCGTAATAGTTCCCGTGCCAAACGAACAACCCAGCTTGGGCGAATCGTTCCGCGACCGTCCGTGGCGTCATGCGACGATGGGTCACGGAAATCGTCGGACAGCGTTCATGAAACCGGCTGCGATCGGTGATCCCCCAAACTTTGCAATCCGAGACATTTTCCAATCCGTCCAGCAAACGACCTAGCAACGAATCTTCGTATCGCTTGATCTCCGAAAAAGCGAGGCGAAGCCTGTCACGGCGCGAGAGACTTCCGGAGGGATCGCCTCCGATGGCTGCCATGTAGTCGATCGCCGCTCGCGTCCCCCAAATGCCCTCGTGGTTCTGTGTCCCGGTCATCCACCGTCCCGGCAGTGAGTCGGGGGCGGGACGCAATTTATAGGGCTGCAGCGACTCCAACAGTTCGCGACGCCCATACATCATTCCCACATGGGGACCAAAGAATTTGTAGGCGCTGCACGCCAAAAAATCGCAGCCCCATTCCTCCACATCGATCAAACCGTGGGGTGCGAAATGGACGGCATCCAAGAACGAAAGTGCGCCGACCTGTCGCGCCCATTGGCAGATCTGCTTGACGGGATTGATGGTTCCCACGGCGTTCGACGCGCATCCCACGGCGACCAGCCGAGTCTTGTCATTCAGCAGGTCCCCATATTCGTCGATGCAAAGCGTGCAATCTTCAGGACGAATGTCGACGTATCGCACCGTCACACCGCGATCGCGAGCCGCCAACTCCCAAGGTGTGAAATTCGCATCGTGCTCCAATCGGGAAAGAACGATCTCGTCACCTGCATTCCAAGTCTGAGCCAGGGCGCGTGACAAAGACATTGTCAGCGAGGTCATGTTGCCGCCAAAAGCGATCGTCGACCGGTCTCGGGTCCCGATCAAGTCGGCCGCGGCTTCGTGAGCCTCATTGATCCAGCGATCACTCTCCAAGCTGGTCGCAAAGACACCGTCGTGGTTCGCATTGCATTGCGTCAGGTACTGCGTGATCGCGTCAGCTACCGCTTGGGGCACTTGCGTTCCCGCGGGACCGTCGAAGAACGCGGCCGGCAAGTCACCGACCCGGCGTTTCAACGCGGGGAATTCCGCTCTCAGTTTGGCGACATTTTCGTGACTGAACATCAAAGAACTCCCCCAGCGACACCTTCACCAAATTCCCTCGGTCCTCTCGCTTGGACCGAACGAAACACTTCGTCGTAGTTGTATACTCAATGGCAACTCGACGTGTGCAATGTCGATCGTTGACGTGGTATCGAATGACAATCGGTGTCCCGGTCGCCAAACCCTCATCGCGGGCGAAAACCTGTCGATGGTTCTGATCACTCGTGTGACTTCGGTCGAGTCAAGATCGCCCGACTTCATCTTCCCCACTGAACGATTCTCCTGTGACGAAAAGGGCGGTCTCATGGGTCAACTCAAATTCCTTTGCATCGTGGGAATGCTCTGCCTGTCACCCGGAACGGTCGCGTTGGCAGAGAACGACGACACCACCGATCAGGTGAATCGATTCCTGGCGCGGGTCGAGCAAGCTGATCCAATCGTTCTCAGCAATGAACGGACGCTTCCTCGCATCGTGCGGGACGATGCCGGGAAAGTCGTCAAGCTGGAGCTCACCGAAATCGATCTCTCACCGCAAGACTGGCAGGCGTTGGTCAAGATTCACGGCCTGGAGAGGCTAGTGCTGCGAAAAACCAATGTCACCGATGACCGTGTCCGGCAACTCCGCTCCCTTACCAAATTAAGGTGGCTCAATCTTTGCTCAACAGAGATCACCGATGGAGCGTTGAAGACGATCGCGGAGTTTCAATCGCTGCGGGCTCTCTGCCTGGCAGACGTTCGTGTCTCTCGTGAGGCCGTCGACGAGCTGAAACGCGTTTTCAAGGAACGCGAGATACGACTCGGAATCGGGTATCGCGCGCGAAAGCAGCCCTAATTGCTTGCATTTTGATCACCACATGCGTGCCGTACGATGTCGACGCTACCGGGAAACTGATCTTGTCGCCGCTCGCTTCAGCTTCTAACGTCCGCTGCAACCGCAGGACTTCTGCGCTGTCGAAGAAGGACACAGGAATGGATTCCTCCAGCCAGACAAATCGAATCACGCTACCGTTCATTGCAATTGCGATGGCCGCCGGTCTGCTATTCACAACGGGCTGCACACAGAATCCGTATCTCGCCGCCCCAGGTGGCGCCGCTTGGCAAGCCGCACCCACGGCCGTTGCCGTCAATCCGGCCGTTGCCGTCAATCCGGCCGACGCCCAAATCGCGGAACTCAATCGCCGCGTTCAATTGCTCGATGACAACAATCGTCAGCTCCATACGCAGCTTGCACAGAGCGAGCAACAAACGCAGGTCTACCGCGACGAATCACAGCTGTTGCGAACACAACTCGCCGACGTCTCACAACAACTTGAAACGACTCGCATGGCTGCCAATAGCGCCGAGTCGCGTGTTCGCGGGATGCAAGCCTCGACCCAACTGCGTGGCAACGCTTCGATCCAGGCCAACACCAGCTTGACACAACAAGCCGCGCGACTGAATCTGGGTGGAATCCCGGTCGAACAAGATCGCGACGTGGTACGCGTGGTGATTTCGTCGGACAGTCTCTTTCAACCGGGCACGGCTCAAATGCAGCCTCAAGCGTCACTGGTCCTTGACCCCGTGGCGGCCCAGCTTCGATCGGCCTTCCCGCGTCAACGGATCGGAATCGAGGCCTACACTGACAATGCTCAGCTCTACGGTGGCAGTGTCGCCACCAGTCACCAACTGACTTCAGCGCAGGCCGCATCGGTACTTGATCTCCTGACACGGCGATCGGGCATGCCCCCACAACAACTCTTCACCGTCGCACAGGGCGCAAACAATCCGCGACAATCCAACGACACTCCGGCCGGTCGGGCCGGCAACCGTCGGATCGAATTGGTGATCTACCCAGACTCGTTCTAGCGTGCTCTCGCTGCCTGAAGCCGCTTTTGAGCCCGAATAGGTTTCTGTCGGCCCTTCAGTCTTTGGTCCCTTAGGTAGCTCACGATTTGCGTCGGTCGGCGGCGACCGATAGAGTGAATCTTCTCGTCTCACTCTTCCATGACTCGCCAATTCGAGCCACACCATGCCGCGTCGTCCCGCCTGTCCGACCTGCTCACACGGCCCTTTCATACTGACGCTCACGCTAATCGCGGGCCTCAGCGTGCCATTGGCGACGTACGCTCAGAACGGTGGGCCGTCCAAAGCGTCGCAGCGAATGTCGGGATACGCGGCGGGACCAAAGTACGAAACAGAATACGCAACGGAGACGGCTTATCGCGCCCAAGACGCATTGGATGCTTCGATACACCTCGACGCGATCATTGTTGACGTCTCGGAACTCGCTCATTACTTGGAAGAGGAACTGGAGGAAATCGCGGTCTACCTTGATCCGCGAACACTGGAGATCGCTCAGGTGGAGCCATCCACTCGGATCGACGTGGTGCTGAAGCCGATGCCTCTTCGATCCGCGTTGCGAACGATCCTGCGTCCCCATGGGCTACAAGTGGAAGTCGTCGACGAAGGTCTTGCCATCAAACCCGATTTCACGGTTTTGACGCGCAAGGGAATCTCCACCGATCGATGGCTTAGCGACAGCAAGTCCGTGCAGGAAATCGTAGAACGTCTTGGTCAATCGATCTCGATCGAGGCAGTGGAGGAACCGTTGTCGGACTTGGTCGTGGCCCTCAGTGAAACGTCCGGTATCCCAATCGTGATCGACCGACGCGCACTGGAGGAGATTGGGCTCAGCTCGGACGAACCGGTCTCGATCAATCTGTCGAATATCAGTTTTCGTGCCGTGCTGCGATTGATGCTTCGATCGCTTGACCTGACCTACTTGATCGACGACGAGGTCATGCAGATCACGACCATCGAAGCCGCCGAGCAGAACCTTCGGGGTCGAATCTACTTTTTAGAAGGAACCGGCGCGACAAGTGAAGAATCCGGCGACATGGTCAAACTGATCACCTCAACGATCGTGCCCGACACCTGGGAACAACTCGGCGGCCCATCTACGGCTCAGCCTTATTTGCCGGCCCGTAACAAGCGGCCGGCAATCGTCGTTTCTACCACCAGTGACATTCACGATCGGATCGCCGAGATGTTCAACGCCCTGCGGGAGTCGAACGTCGATTGACGACCGCAAACTTCATCGTCCGCGCGCCGGTCATCTCCGCCGACGCGCAACGCGCGTGGCGTCGTTTCTGTTTATCTTTGCGCCCGTCGCGAAACGCCTGATCCGTCAGTGACAAGCTCAGCACGCGTAGAATCGGAATCTGGGCGATCCGATGCTTGCGTTACTCGATGACCTGTCGTTCCCTCTCCCCAGTTCCTCGTTAGGACTCTTGGTCGTCGATGACTGCGCGCTAACGGTCGTTCGGGCTAAGATGCGGCCTGTTAATCCGCAAGCTTGCTCTGCGATTTCCAGACGTTTCTCTCTATCAATTCAAACGACGTGAAATGGCAAAAGAATCGGACATCGTTTGGCACGAACACACCGTCACTCGCCAAGAACGTGAGGGCCGGCTCGGCCAGCGTGGTGTGGTCGTCTGGTTCACGGGACTGAGTGGCTGTGGGAAGAGCACCGTTGCGAATGAACTGGATCGCCAATTGGGGGAACTGGGTCGGGCCACCATGCTGCTGGACGGAGACAACATTCGGCACGGACTGTGTGCGCCTCCCGGAAAACTGGAGCCTGAGCACGGGGCCCCGTTCGCAGAACGCTTCGGCCTCGGATTTGGCGAAATGGATCGTGAGGAGAACATCCGCCGCGTGGGCTCGGTCGCCGCACTGATGGCGTCTGCGGGATTGATCACCCTGACCGCTTTCGTCAGCCCCTATCGGCGTGACCGCGACCGAGTTCGTCAGATCGTCGAGCAATCGGGAAAGGCGGGCGATTTCATGGAGGTCTTCGTTGATACACCGCTGGAAATTTGCGAGGCGCGTGACCCCAAGGGACTTTATAAGAAGGCCCGAGCGGGTGAAATCAAGAATTTCACCGGTATCAGCGATCCCTACGAAGCCCCCCTATCAGCCGAACTGCACCTTCGGGGCGGTGACGACCGGACTCCCGTTGAGCAGGCAGCAGAAGTCTTGCAGGTCCTGAAATCACGTTCCATTCTGCAGTAGAGGGAACAGGCGTTAACTGGGGCCGGGACGGAAGTCAAACAAATTGGGGTCACTTTTCCGCCCTGGCCGCTCATTTGCCGTTGCGTAAAGTAGGCACGTCGGTACACTACCGCCCAAACTTGTGAGTAAAGAACGACGTAACCGAACTAGAAACGAATGACGATCTCGAAAGAGCGAAAAACCGAGGTAATCGGCGAACATCAAAAATCGAACGCCGATTCCGGCTCGCCTGAGGTGCAAATTGCCATCTTGACCGAGCGGATTAACGGGCTGACCGAGCACATGCGGACGCACCGCAAGGACTTCGCCTCGCGACGAGGCCTGTTGGGTCTGGTCAGCCGTCGCCGACGTTTACTTGACTACGTGCGAGGCGAAGACCCTCAGAGATATCTCGATATCATCGGAAAACTGGGCATTCGTAAGTAGCCCGTCCGAGCCGCGGACATGCGAAGATGGCAGAGCCAACTCGCCTGTTGCAGGCGGCTCGGTTTCGTGTTCCCTCTGAGCATGGAAACGGCTTGGCTGGACTCCATCGCGTGCCGATGGATGGTTCGCCTATCTCTAAACGGTCGGTCTTGCCGACCGTCCCGTCTCCCTTGCAATCGTTCGATTGCTCACATGCCCTAAGCCTTGATCTCAGTCGGGTAAGACATCCATGCGGATGCCGGCACTTCACGGTCAAGGATTCTTGTTGTCTTGTAGGTTGAAGGAAGTTTGAACGTGACAGAAAAAAGAATTCGAGTTGAAAAGCAGATCGGACGCCAAACGCTGTCGATCGAAACAGGCCAGCTTGCGAAGCAGGCTGCAGGAAGCGTGTTGGTTCAGTACGGCGAAACCGTCGTGCTCGTTGCGACCGCTTCTAGCGATCCTCGCCCCGGCCTCGACTTTTTCCCGCTGACTTGTGATTACCGCGAGCGATTGGCCGCGGCAGGAAAATTCCCCGGTGGATTCCTCAAGCGTGAAGGTCGCCCTAGCACAAAGGAAACTCTCAGCGCTCGATTGATGGACCGCCCGATTCGTCCGCTTTGGCCCAATGGCTTCAAGGACGAAGTTCAAGTTCAGGCATTCGTGATCGCGAGTGACCTGCAGAATGACGGTGATGTTTTGGCGATGAACGGTGCGGGAGCCGCATTGCACATCAGCGAATTGCCATTCGAAGGACCGATCGCCAGCGTTCGCGTCGGCAAGGTCGACGGTGAGCTTCTCGCCTTCCCAACTCACTCGGAGTTGGAAGAGAGTGAGCTCGACATGATCGTCAGTGGCTCGCGAGAGCAAGTGGCAATGATCGAGGGTTTCGCCCAAGAAATGCCAGAAGACGAGATGATGGAAGCGATTCAGTTCGCGCACAACGTCATCCGCGAAGTCATTGAGCTCCAGGAAGAGCTTTACCAGAAGGTTAACCCAACGAAGAAAGAGTTCGTCCCACCAGAGGACGATGGATTGCTCCAGCGTCTGACCGACAATTACTACAACGATTTCAAGTCGGCACAGCAGACCTCCGGAAAGCAAGACCGAGCAGATGCGGTTCGTGCCCTGCGTGATCGTGCGATGCAGGAAGTGATTCCTGATCCGAAGGCCGACGACGCAGTTTGCGCAAAGCGTTTCAAATCGGTTTGGCACGACCTGGAAGAAAAGGTCGTTCGCGATCTGATCGTCGCAGGCACCCGACCTGATGGACGTGACAACGAAAGTCTTCGTGCGATCTACTGTGAAACCGACCTGCTCCCACGTGTGCACGGTTCGGCTCTCTTCCAGCGTGGCGAGACTCAGTCGCTTGTCACCGTCGCCCTCGGAACGTCCCGTGACGAGCAACGTGTCGACGGACTGATGGAAGAGTACAGCAAGAAGTTCATGCTGGACTACAACTTCCCACCCTTCTCGGTCGGCGAATGCCGTCCGATTCGTGGACCCGGTCGACGTGAAATTGGCCACGGTTGTTTGGCTGAGCGTAGTGTGGCTCCAGTCCTTCCTTCCGCGGAAGACTTCCCCTACACCATCCGCGTCATCAGCGACATTCTAGAGTCGAACGGCAGTAGTTCGATGGCCAGCGTTTGTGGTGCAACTTTGGCACTGATGGCCTCCGGTGTTCCCATCAGCAATCCCGTTGCTGGTATCTCCGTTGGCTTGATTCGCACCACACCTGAGGATTGGGTCCTGCTGACCGACATCCTCGGGACCGAAGATCACTTCGGCGACATGGACTTCAAGATCGCTGGAACACAAAACGGTATCACCGGCATCCAGCTTGACCTGAAAGTCACCGGCATCAACGAAGACATCATTCGTGCAACACTGAAGCAATCACGCGAAGCTCGCATTGAAATCTTGCGAAAAATGCTGACGACGATCTCTCGTCCGCGTCGTGAGATCTCCGCGACCGCACCTCGTTTGCTTCGCACAAAGATTGCTCCCGATAAAATCGGTGCTCTGATTGGCCCAGGCGGTAAGAACATCCGCGGAATCCAGGAAACAACCGGAGCCGTGATCGAGGTCGATGATGATGGAACCGTCTTGATCGCAAGCACGAACAAAGATGCGGCTGAAGAAGCCCTGCGTTCGGTCGAAGCTTGCACCGCGACCGTTCAGATCGGCAAGATCTACGATGGTACCGTCAGCAGCATCAAGGAATTCGGCGCCTTCGTTGAAATCCTGCCGGGCCGAGATGGCTTGTGCCACATCAGCGAACTGAGCAGCGGCTACATCAGCAGCATCGACTCGGTCGTGAATGTTGGCGACGCCATGAAAGTTCTGGTCATTGATGTGGATGAGCATGATCGCGTCAAACTCAGTCGTCGGCGTGCCCTCGAAGAATTGGGACAAGAAGACGAAATGGCTGCTGCAATCGAAGCTAGCGGCGGTGGCGAAGAGCGTGAACGAGGTGGCGGTGACCGCGATGATGATCGACCTCGTCGACGACGTGGTGGATCGGGTGGCGGATCAGGTGGCGGCGGTGGCCGCGGCCGTGGTGGCGGAGGCGGAGGCCGACGCGAAGGATCCGGCAGTGGCGGAGGTGGCGGTCGCTACCGCGACTAGCCTCGCAGCACCCAAGCACCACACTTGGGGACACGCTCACGCATCAAGCTGAGCCAGTCAATTATCGAAAGCCGACACGAGCCGATCGTGTCGGCTTTTTTTGTGCAGTCTGTTCGGCACAGCCTCTGAAAACTGAATGCCCCCCTGTGCTTTTGCCAACAAACCCAGTGCAAGCGACTCCACCCGCACTCGAGTGGAAGACGCTGCCGCATGCAACTTGCCAAAGTCATTCGACCACCTCAGCGACACGACTTAGGAACTCAGCGACTCAGCGACTCGCGAATGAAGCTTGCGACGCGTTTGAGTCGCTCCGGCTCATAAAAGACCTTTCCACCATGTGCCGCACCATGCACGACTTCGAACAGAGCTTCACCTTTCGCCCGATCGTAAGCTCCCTGGAGCTCGTGCGACTGATTGATCGGCATCTGTGGGTCTTGGTCCCCGTGAAGCAGAAACAGTGGCGGGTCGTCCCCATCCACGTGAGCCACGGGACTTGCTAGTTTTGCGATGGCCGGATCTTTGCTCGGATGGGCCCGCAACAACAACTGCAGCGCAGGAATCCGAACGCTCAAGCCATGCGGAGTCGACTGATCGAGGATCGTTTCAAGATTCGACGCGCCGTAGAACGACACGATTGCCGCGACGTTCGATGCGACCTCCTCCACATCACCGACGCTCCCCTCCAGCTCCTCCTGACCATCCGATACGCCCACCA
>JBPCVD010000093.1:0-4299 GCA_051010815.1 Rubripirellula sp. | reverse complement strand
CGCATTGGCCCTTCGAACGGGGTCTGGCGTTGAGTGACGCAAAAGATCAGAACCAAAATGTTCGCCATGCCGAGCATGATGATGCACATGGGACCGGTCTGACGGATCTGTTGCCACAATAAGGAGGCAAGCTCCGATGGACGGCCCGGGACCGAAACAATTGGGGGCCGATAAGCGTAGACGGGCGTCGCGCCGTGGTAGCTCGGGCCGCTCGTTTCTTGAGGCAGAAGAAGGCGTTGCCTCGCAAACAACCATTGCAAACCCCAGCTCGTCAGCAAAATCCCAACGCCAATCGCCGTCACGCTTGCGAGGCCAAAGAAACTGCTCTCCCATCGCATCCAGTGAGCGAAATTGAGAAACAGGATGCTGACGAAGGCATAGACAAGCACGAGAACGACGAGTGCGATCAGGGGTGATCGGATCATGTATGCCAGCAGAAAACCGAGCATCATCAGCATCGCGGAATTCATGAGCACCATGACCACGCCTGCCGGACTAACGAGCGTGAAATCGGTGACGTAGGGCGAATCTGACCATCCATAACTCATCAAGAAGATCACCGAGCTGCTCAGCGCCCAAATCAATGCCGTCGCGCCCACGCCGACCAGCAGTTTCGCCGTGGCGATCGTTCGCCAGCTAACCGGAAGTGTACGCATCCAGTTGAGCGTTCCTTGCTCCTCTTCCGTTCCGATCAGCATTGCGGGAACGCCAAAGGCAACGAGCTGCGGGATCAGAATCCATAGCGCGATTGAAAACTCGATCATCCCTCGGTCGTTGATGTCCCGCCCTTGCCATAGCAAGAATAAAAGCAGATTGAGAACTACCACGGCGATCAGCGCTGCCCACATCAGCGGCTTGACCGTCGTGGCATCTTTCCAAATCAATCTTGGCAACATGATTATGCTTTCATCAAAGTTGGCAGGTCGTTGAATCAAGACATTGCGGTGTTGCCAAAGATGCGATCTTCCGCCTGGATCACGGGTCGGCTCGCCCGATGATCACATACGGCGACAAAGATTTCCTCGAGCGACGCAGTTTGAGCCTCTAGCTCCGTGACGCCACTATCATCGTCGTAATGACTCCTCCAGTCATCGGGCAAGTCCTGAACGACCCACCGCATTTGGCGGCCGTTTTGTGACTCCGTCAGAACAATTCCTTTGGGCAACGAGATGGTCGCGGCCGAGTCGTCCATGGTGGCAGTGACAATGGAAGTACGGTTTTTGAGCGTCTCCAAAGGCTGGACCAGCTTTAGATGGCCTTGATGCAGAATCGCGACCCAATCAGCGACGCGTTCAACTTCATTGATCTGGTGGCTGCTCAGCAAAACGGTTCGGCCCAATGCAGCTCGGTCGACCATGGACTCGAGGAATTGGCGGCGGACCATTGGATCCAGTCCGCTGGTAGGCTCGTCCAGAATGAGAAGTTTGGGGTCGTGAGCAGTTGCGAGCGCCAACGCAACTTTCGCTCGCTGTCCCTTGCTCAAGTTCTTGAGTCGGATTCCGGTTGGCACGTCGAAAGCGGCAAGCAGTTCGAGGTATTGATCCGGAAACGAGTCATCATAAAACGCGGAGGTAAACCAACCGATTTCCTCGGCGGTCATCCACTCGTACAAAGCGGGCGCGTCCGAGACGTACCCAATCTGACGGCGGATATCCAAGCCAGATTTGACGCACGACTGCCCGAGCACGTTTGCAGTCCCCTCGTCGGGTTTCAGGAAGCCCGTCAGGATTCTGATCATCGTCGTCTTGCCTGCTCCGTTTTCGCCCAGCAGGGCAAAGACGATCCCCGGCGGGATGTCGAGGCTGACATGATCCAAAGCCTTCGTCCTGCCATACCGCTTGCAGACATTTTGCAGCGAAATCACGGGTGTATTCATCGTTCGAGCCTTGGGAAGAAGAGAAGAGAGTGCGTGCTGCGGTACCAATTGCGCATGGGATCTAAACCGTCTGACCGTTGGAAGAAGACTGTTCGGCCAATTCGCTTTCGAAAAGCTGCCGCAGGTCCTCGGCGCTCATGCCGCCCGCCAGTGCGTCGGCCAGGGCGCGGCGAACGCCATCGGCAACCAATGAGTTGCGAGCCTTGGTGCAGCGCGTCACAGAATCGCGTCGGACAACCAGTCCCCGTCCCCGGAGAGGTTCAAGCACCAAGTCGCCTTGGAGTTGTTGATAGGCCTTTGCAATCGTGTTGGGGTTGATTGCAAGTTCCTTGGATAGCTGACGCACGCTGGGGACCATCTGGCCTCCCACCAACACGCCGTCGGCTACCGCAAGCTTCACTTGACGCACGATCTGTTCATAGATCGGAACGTCACCGTTTGGATCAATCGTAAAAAACATGACAGCCTCTTAGGTGTACTGCTGAAATAGTACAGGCATTCGCATGGGCGGTCAAGAATAAAAATCGATAACTTTCCGCGGCGTCAGGATGCCTCTGCGTAACGGTGCAGCGAGCTGTTTTTAAGGGTGACCGTCGGGGAAGACGCGTGGATTATCGGAAACTTGCTATTGCGGCGCATAATGCTCCGGCTGTTCGGGCCTACCGAACGATCGCAATTGCTGCATTTCGAACCAATTTGAAAACGCTGTCTCAAGGTCTGCCATTGGCGTTTGCGGCGTGATTTCAAATCCTCGGCGATCAATGGGGTTCAGAGGATCGACGATCGATTTGGAAAGCGAGACCGTACCGCGAATCGCGAATGGCTGTTCGGGAACGGAGGTCCAAGGCCCAATCATCCCGACATCCGGCTGAAGGTAATTTCGCGTCGTGAAGGTACGGTCAGCCAATTCTTCTTCCGTCGCATCCAGCAACGATACTCCGTCGAGCGTTGTCGCATTGGTTAATCGGAGATCGATGGCGGAGAGAATGGTGGGCAGTAGGTCAGCGTGCGACGTGGGGCTATGTATCACGCGCGGTTGTGAGTGAGGGATGTGGACGACGGCAGGAGTCATGTTTTGGAACTCCGAGATGCGGATTCCGTGACCGATGGTTGTGTCTTCCAAGAACGCTTCGCCGTGATCCCCTGTGATGACGATGACTCGGTCTTCACGAATCACAGTAGAGAGAAGGCGGTCCATCGAGCGGGCGCTGTTCTTGTAGCGATTCCAGACAAGCGGCTGCATCTTGGATGAGTACGGATAGATAAATCGATCGTCGGCGGCGGGATCGAAGATTTGATCCTCCGCAAAACTTTGGTACATGGCATGCGTTGAGTAGAGGTAGACGACTGCCATTCGCGGTTTGTCTTGATCTGTCGTCAACCCGTCCGAAGAACGATTCAAAAAGTCGCTCGCGAGTTCAATCGCGCGGCGGTCGCTGGTGAGGCCGGCGCGTGGACGCGAGTCAAATCGGTCGTAGTGATCGGCGTTGATGAATCCATCCATGAGAAACGTTCGCCAGTCGTTCTCCCCAGCAAAAAAACCGATCTCATAGCCAGCTGTTCGAAGCAAGCGGTTCAAGCTTGGCGAGTACTTGAGGTCCGTGTCGTACCATACCGCCTCCATCCCGCTCACAATGGAGAAGATGCCGTGGTTGGTCGCGTTTCCTCCCGAGAAGTGGTTGCGGCACATCAAGCCTCGGTTCGCTAGATCCGCGAGGTTGGGCATGACCTCTTCGTCGACTAGCTCTTTTCGCAGTGATTCGACGATCACAAGCACGATGTCTGGACGTGATCGATTCGGTGCGTCGGCGATCGTGGAAAGTTGCCGGACGCGTCGGGCCCTCGCCTGAACAATTCCGCCGGCATTAGACTTGTTCGCATGGTCGTCGATGTCTGGATAGTTGGATCCGGTTGCATGAGAAGAGGGCTGCGTCGCGGCGGGACCGACCCAGGAACTTCGAGCAAGGCCAATCATGCAAAAGGGATGTAGTCCCGGCGCGTTCAGCATCGATTCGCGAGTTTGCTTGCGGTCAATCCACGCCGGCACGGAGGCGGCGATCGACAACGCAAACGCGATGCAGGCAAGGTGCGTCGAACGCATGCCTGCAAATCGAGCGTGGAGGAATTTGGAGACTTGGTTTGCTAGTCGCGGCAAGACAACAGCGATAAGCCCTGCGGCGAAGGTGATCAGCAGGCCGCCAGTCACCACGCCCTGAGTGATGAACCCGGTCAGCTTTGGCAACAAGCTTGTGACCGCGTGCCATGATCCGGTCGAAAGCAGTGGCTGTCCGATCCATTGCAAGCACACGAGGTTAAGTAATGCGGAGACCGGAATCAGCACGATCCAAGTTTTGCACGCCATCGTGCTCAAACGATCGCAAGAACTTGGTGTGAAGGCGAGCAACGCGAGGGCTGGCACCGAT
>JBPCVD010000092.1:0-19972 GCA_051010815.1 Rubripirellula sp. | reverse complement strand
ACACCTGGTAGATCGACCGACGGTCTGTCGCGGCCGAAACTGATCCCGAGGTGACTGAGGGCGGAGTCTATGCAAACGAGCAAAGACACCGAAAGGTTAATCTGGGACATTTAGCTAGCTAACGTGTTACGCGAGAGTTCACGCCTTGGAGACAGCGTGAAGCCGCTCCTCGAAGCTCGCGAAACGCGGGCTTTTGGCGCAAGGTACCGACGTTGCATCACGCCGCCCCGCAGCCTTGTGCGATTTTGGAGTCCCTTCGCAGGGCACGGATTCATCCGTGGGTCACCCGAGTCCATTCCGCAAAATTGATGAGCCAACGGCTCCTGGCACGACTGGCAGTCCCGCGTGATTCGGGCTGACAGTACCGCGTGATTCATGCTGACGGCACAGACCTGTGAACGGCCCCTCTGATCAGCGCGATGGATCCATTTCACAGATCCTTGCGGACTCCGTTCTCACTCGGGCTCCGCGGAACCGGGATCGCCCGTTGGCGGCGACGTGTTACCCATCACCTTGCGTTGGACGGCGTCATAGTCGAACTCTTGAAAGTCCGTCGGAAAGGATTGTGGCAGCAGCCACCACTCTTCCGTGAAGCTTGCACGCTGCCCCGGACTCAAGTCTTCCGCAGGTCCGATGGGCTCCAATTCGACCATGGTTCCCTTCGGATACCAAATCGAAATCGTCAACGCCGCAAACTCGTTGTAGGCGCGTCGAGGGTATGTCGGAAACCGCTTTACAAACATCTGGTCGTTGGGAGCGAGGTAAGCGAGCCAACCGGCGTGCGAGTCGAATCCGAGCTTTGGAAACTGTGGTGGCCCCGAAACGACAACCGCCGCATCCGTAATGTGCAGATTGGGATCCTTGGGATTGATCGTGATTCGGTTGCCACCTTCGTACAAGACGACGCCCTTGGGGAATCTTCCTTGAGGAGACCGAGGCACGACAGCGATTCCACCTCCGATTGCGAAGGTTCGACTCCAGTGACAAAGACTCACCTGCTTTTTCGATTCATTGATGATCGTTTGAGTACAACGCAAACGTGAACCACTTTCGTCAAGTCGAAACTCTCGAACCAACCGCACACCCGACTCCGAATCAAATTCACTCGTCATCGTTGCGGAGCGATCACCAGTCACCTCGCCCTGCCACGGCCCCATCCACAGCACGTTTCCGCGTCGGACCATTTTCTCGGGACCGATATCAAAACGCCCCGCATCCATCGAACCGCGTTTGCCGTCAGGGCTCATTCGCCAGCCTTCGTTTCCCTCAGGAAGGTACAACGCATTCTTTCCATCGAGGGAATACTCCAGGACGCGACCTCCAGCTGCGGGACAAAGGATTGCTTTGACGTTTCCATTGGAGAGTTCGATGCAGTCGTTGTATCCGTAGTAGTCAACGACACGTGCTCCCTTGGCCGCCGAGGTTCGACCCGACGCGACCACTGAAGACTGCGCCGCGGCAGGAGTGGCGACCGTCCACATCCCCACAAGAGCGAACAGGGCAGAGCAAGCTTTCGACTTATCGAATCGGAGATTGATCATCACAGCAGCGTTACTCGCAAAGAGACTCTCGACACGATTCACCACGCTCTCCTCGGCAAATCGGAAAGCTGACACTCCGCGACTTTATAACGAAAAGTATCGGCGGCCGTGCGCGAAAGGCGGACACCGGCATCAAGCAAATACAACTTCAAGCAGTGTTGCGGCCGTGCGTGAGGCTTTCCGCCGAGGACAAGCCGGGCAGACACACGCCAACGCTATCGTCTGCTGCCGGCTAACACACCACAGTGAACTCCCGTCGGAGCGATGGGCGCGCAAACCAACCCGGCCGACTCGAGCCACGAACGGTACTCGGCCGCGCTGTAAGCCCGTCCCTCAGTCAACGAGAAGAGGGCCGCCGAATAGAGCGCAATCGGAAGCGGCCCGTCGAGCTCGTCGTTCAAGAAAACGTCGTGGACGAGAAGTCGGCCCCCGTCACCAAGTGCCCCGTTGCCGAGTGCCCCTGCGCAACGACTGACCAACTGCTGGCACTCCGGAACGTCACAATCATGCAAGATATTCGACAGCAGCACGACGTCGGCATTGCTCGGCAGGGGATCGACGAACATGTCGCCAGGCATCAACTCGACACGATCCAAAACGCCGTACTCGCGTCCCATCTCTTCCGCGACTTTCAAGACTTCGGGACGATCAAACACAACCGCCGTCAGGTCGGCGTTCTTCTGAAGCATCGCGAAACTGTAAATTCCGGTGCCACCGCCGACATCGAGCAAGACTTTCGCGTCCGCCAGTGGCACAGCCTCGGCAAGTGCGGGCGCGACGTTCTTGGCTCGGCCAGAGAGTGCAAGCGTCAGATGCCGCGCGGACTCCTCCGCCTCCATCGCCGACTCCATCCCGTCGCGATAAATGAAGGCCGTCCCGCTTCCGGCACCGTCGCTGCCCAGCGGCGTGTTCGACTTCAACAGCTCAACCATTCCCAACACGCCGGGGGCTTGCGCCGCCAATCCGACATAGTTGCCCACATCGAACTTGCCGCCCGGAACGAGGTGCTCTTCCGCCATTTCGGTCAATGACAATCGCCCGTCCGTTTCGCAGATCAGATCCATCGCACGTAGCGCAGTCACCAGCACATGGGCCGGACGCGATTTCAATCCCAATCCTTGGGCCAGCTCGCTGAAGGTCAAAGGCGAACGGTGCAGGCGGCCAAAAAGGTCGAAGTGGGCAATGGCCGCGGTTAACAATTCCGAACCGTAGCTACCACGAAATTGCTCGAAGATGGGTGTGGGATCGGTCGCGGGAGGCTGAAGAGCAGAACGCATGGCAGATTTGCATCCTTGGTGAGTGGCTTTTAGACTTCGGTGGTTGTAGTCAGCGAGCCCGAATTCTTGAAGGTCCCCAAGGAGCTTTCCCTGTGTCGGAAATGATCAATCTATGCCTCGTGCGTTGCGACGACACGCAGGAACAACGCTCGAAAATGACGCGCACGTCAATCGATGCGTCGGATTTGGAGTCGCGCACGCTCAGTTCCACCGTGCAACAAGTCACGGCCAATGAGGCCAAGGGGTTGCACCTCGCCGCCGAACACCCCGAACATGGACAAGTGACGTACCTGCAAGAAGTCACCGATGGCGGATTCTTTGTCTATGTGGGTGCCCCCGATGCCCTGGAAGAACACTGGTTTGGTCCTGGAAGTTGGGTAGCCTTCAATGACGACCATGGGAGCGGTCACGCATCCAAGGTCGGGCCAGACGGTTGCACTCGCACCTTTCGAATGCTTCGCGGACACATGGATGCAAAGACCTGAATGGCATTCTGAACTTTCGATGTTCACCTGCTATCGTTAGGGCAGGGTGGCCCCTCGAGGCCCGGCGGTAAATAGAGGCCATGTGCCTCCGCTTCCCCAATCAGTTCGCATCAGTAGACCGATGTCCGGAGATGAAATGTGACCAAGCTTACTCATGTGTTCTTATTGACGCTCGCCGCCCTTTTGCCCGCATGGCAGACGATCGCCAATGACACCGTCGCAGATGACACCGTCGCGGACCGGCCCAACATCGTTTGGATTACTGCGGAAGACATGAGTCCAACGCTTGGCTGCTACGACGACGCCTTCGCAGACACGCCGTTCATCGATCGATTGGCTTCGCAGAGCGCCCGCTACACGCATGCGTTTGCGACGGCTCCCGTCTGCTCGCCATCTCGTGCTTGCTTGATCAATGGCTGCATCGCCACGACACAGGGGACGCATCCGATGCGATCGCAGCTTCCCATTCCCAAGGAGATGAAAGGGTTTCCGGAACTTCTTCGTGCGGCAGGCTACTACACCACCAACAACGTAAAGACTGACTACAACTCGGCAGCAGAGCCAGCCATCAAAGAGGCATCCTGGAACGAATGCAGTGCCAACGCCCATTGGCGAAACAGAAAACCAGACCAACCTTTCTTCAGCGTCTTTAACCTGATGACGACTCACCAGTCGCGAACCATGGTGTGGCCCTATGAGCAGTTCCAGGAAGAAGTCCAAAGCGATTTGCTGCCCACCGAAATCCATGATCCCAATCGTGTGCCGCTTCCACCCTATTATCCGGACACGCCGACGGTGCGGAAAACGGTGGCTCGCTACTACGACTGTGTCACGATGATTGACCAACGGGTCGGCGCGATTCTGGTCGAACTTGTGGAAGAGGGATTGCTCGACGACACGATCATCTTTTTCTACTCCGATCACGGCAGCGGCATGCCGCGTCACAAGCGAGCCCTGTTCGACTCAGGCATGAGGGTTCCGCTGCTCGTCCGATTGCCGGAAAAGCATCGCCATCTGGCACGCAGTGTGGCGGCAAAAGGGGACGTCGACCGGTTGGTCAATTTTGAAGACTTTGCCCCAACCGTTCTCAGTATCGCGGGTCTGAAAACCGTTCCCGATTCGATGTCGGGACAAGCATTCCTCGGACCACTCGACACTGATCGTCGCGAACTTGTGTTCGGTCATCGAGATCGCGTCGATGAAGTGATGGACATGGCAAGAAGCGCTCGGTCACATGACTTCCTTTACATCCGCAACTTCATGCCGCACTTGGGTTACAACCAGCAGAATGCCTGGAGTGACCAGGGTGAAATTCGACGCGATTTTTACGCATTGCATGCATCGGGCGATGCGACGCCCGCGCAAGCTCAATACCTTGCGAAGACGCGTCCCCGCGAGGAGCTGTACGACTGTGTCACCGATCCGATGAACCTGCAAAACCTGGCGGGTGATTCCCGGTATGGCAAAGTTCTCGCTCAACTTCGCGACGATCTTCGCACTCATATGGTCGAATCACGCGACCTTGGACTCGTGCCCGAAATAGAGCTTTGGCGGCACGCCAAAGCGATGCCGCCGATGGCGTGGGCGAAAAGTGAGGCTTTCCAGGCGGAATCGATTTTGTCAGCCGCAGAATTGGTGGGTACCGATGACTTCGAGGCGATCGGGCAAGCCTTGGAAAACGAAGACGCGTCGATTCGCTACTGGGGTGCCGTCAGCTGCACGGCAGCCACGAAATTACCGCCCCCACTACGAGACGCTCTCGTGAAGCACTTCGAAGACCCCTCGCCGGCCGTCGCGATCGAAGCCGCAGGCGCGATCGCCAAACACGAACGAGATCAGGACGCCATGTCCGCTTTGGTGGCTTGGTTTGACAATGACGACCGCACGGTCGCCTTGCACGCGGCGCGAACTGTCGAATTACTTGCGGACCCGACCGCCAAATCTGCGATGCAACAATTAGCGGACAAGTATGAAAACAAAGCGGGTGATCTCGCTTGGTTCATTCGGTTCTCCACCAGCGGTTATCTGAATCGCCAAAAGTAGCCTTCCCAATTGTGACTTCGCAGTTCAGTTGTGGATTGTTGTGATGGCTTGGCGTTCGCCTGCTGTTGCCACGTCTTCGTCAACGGTTTCTCACTTTCTCGATGCTTTTTCCAACTTGGTTGTCGTCATGTTGTTGCAACGCCTGATCGCGATTTGCTTGCTCTTTTCGATCACATTGCCTTGCCTGGCCGAATCAAAGCCAAGTCCTGGCTTCACCTTGATCGCGCCATTGGCGAGCCGCGACACTTTCCTGATCAACATGGATGGCGAGGTCGTTCACCAATGGCCAAGCAACTACCAACCGGGAAATTCGGTCTACCTGCTGGAAGACGGCAGTCTGTTGCGGACCGCCAAACAAACGAATCAACGTTTCAACGCTCGCGGGGGCATCGGTGGCCGCGTTCAGCGCATTAGCTGGGACGGCGACTTGCTCTGGGACTATGAACTGTCCGACGACCAGTACTGCCAACATCACGACATTGAACCGCTTCCCAATGGAAACGTCCTTTGCATTGCCTGGGAGTGGAAAACGATTGACGAGGCGATCGCAGCAGGACGCGATCCGAAGAAGATCGAAGGTGACACGTTGTGGCCCGAGACAATTCTGGAAATCAAACCTGTCGGCAAGACCGGCGGCGAGATCGTTTGGAAGTGGGCGATGTGGGATCACCTCGTCCAATCCCACGATTCGAGCAAAGCAAATTATGGCGTTGTGGCTGACCACCCTGAGCGAATCGACATCAACTTCATGCAGCGTCCGAACTCGGATTGGATTCACATGAACTCGGTGGCGTACAACGAGGAACTCGATCAGATTTTGATGAGCGCTCGCTGGTTCAATGAGATTTGGATCATTGACCACAGCACAACCACGCAAGAAGCCGCGAGTCACACTGGCGGCAAACGGGGCAAGGGCGGCGACCTCATTTATCGCTGGGGGAACCCCTATGCGTACTTCGCTGGCTTGCCCATGGATCAAAAATTGTTAGCGCAACACGACGCGAGATGGATACCTTCATCGTATCCAGGCGGCGGCAACATCACGGTCTTCAACAATGGTGGCGAGCGGACGGGGCGTGATCATTCGTCTGTCGATGAAATCGCGTCGGCGCTCGACGACAATGGGAACTACGTCCTACCGGCGACCACTCCCTTTGGCCCGGCAGAATTTCAATGGAGTCATTCCGGACCACCTCGTTTTTTATCCTCGCGAATCTCGGGCGCGGAACGACAACCCAACGGCAATACCTTGATTTGTGCCGGCGAGCAGGGACACGTCTTCGAAGTCGACCCCGATGGAAACGTGGTCTGGGAATTCCGCAACTCATTGGGTGGCGGTGCCCGCCCCGGAGGTACCCGCCCCGGAGGCGATCGGGCTGGAGGCGATCGGGCTGGAGGCGATCGGGCTGAAAACCGTGGACCGCGTGAAAGTGGACCCGAATCACAAGCACCCGGCGGACGACGCGCGGGTGGACGAGAGGGTGGTGGTGGACGTGGTGGCGCAGGTGGAGGACCAGCGGGCGGAGGACGCGCCTCGATGTTCCGCGCTCCTCGCTATCCGCTGGACTATCCCGCCTTTCAAGGACGCGATCTTTAGTGCTCTCGCTTCAGGCGCCCAACTTGTTCTCGTAGCGACTTCAGCTCACGCTCAAATCCGTGGAGCCTTTCCTGGACACCTTCCATCGCGCGATGTGACTCCTGAATCAGACGCATAAGCTCTGGTTCCGGCGTGCGTCCACCGCCAATGTGACGCTCCATCTCTTCGGCACGTCGAATGGCCTCACGGGTCAAATCGTGGAAGCCCGCCCGTTCCAAGTGCTCAATCGCCTGACGCATGTGCTCGAGCCGCTCGATCTGCTGGCGATGCTCTTCAAGTTCACGATGCTCGGCGTGTTCACGATGCTCGGCGTGTTCACGATGCTCGGCATGATCATGACCCGCGTGGTCATGGTCGTGCTCTGGATGCGTGTGTTGATCCGCCAGTTCGCGTCTCGCATATTCGCTGAGATTGGGACTGATTCCCGGACGCGACTTCACCACCTGCGTCCTCAACTCCTCTTTTCGACGCGCGGCCTCGTCCAAGACTCGTTCTGCGCGAATCATCTCTCGCTCGACCAACTCCATCTGCTCGGCGTCCGCCCGCCGCTCCCGAAGATTCGAAAGTTGACGCTGCAAATCTTGCAAGGCCTCTCGTGCCGCATGAAAGTCACGTTCGGCTTTCTCCGCGTGCTGCGCGGGCATCATGTTCCGTCGCTGCAATTGCACCTTCTCTCGGATTGCCGCTTCCAATCGCGTTTGCTCCCCGTGTCGTTGATCGAGCTGGCGAAACTGTTGACGCTCGCGAGCTTCAGCCTGTTCCGGATGCTGCGCGGAATTCGGCTGAGCTCGATCACGACTCGCATCTTGATCACGCAGACTCGATCTGCGAATTTCGCGAGCCTGATCGTGTTGATATGCGTCGGCCTGAGCAGTTCGTCTTGCCGCTGGCTGGCCTGTTGGAGATTGCTGGACTTTCGCACTCCCTTCGCCATTGAGTTGGGGTGGCATTAGCGATTCTGGCTCGTCGGCCACGCCAACGCTCGCAGACACACTGATCAAGCCAATCTTCAACGCTGCTCTCAACATTTGTTTTCTCATGGGAATTGGGGCTCCCGCCATTGTTTCCGAAGCGATCCCCAGAGACAACAGAATTCGCCTACGATGATCAGATTGCCGAAGGGGCGCGGATAGAACGAGCCGGAGTGGGACGAAGGAACAGGACCGACGATGCCCCCAACACTCCCTCTGAAGTTGCATGATTGCCGCGTCCATGGCGCCACATCGGGCGCAGAACTCTTTGTCGTCGAGGGTGATTCAGCCTCCAAGTCTGTCTGCCGTGTTCGTGATATTGAGTTTCAGGCTGTCCTTCCGATGCAGGGCAAGCCTATGAACGCGATGAAAGCGAGTCGCAGCGCCGTCCAGCGGTACGACCTTTTCCATGAACTGATCCGATCAATCGGTGCGGGTAGCGAGGAACAGCTAGATCCGTCCCGGTCGAGATTCGAACGGATCATCCTGCTGTTTGACCCAGACGCTGACGGCATTCACTGCGGCGCCCTCATGTCGATGTTCTTTTATCGTTGCATGCGACCGCTGCTCGATCACGGTCGGCTATTCATGATCCAACCCCCGCTATTCGAGATCGTGTCCCCAAAGACGGGCGAAACACTTCACGTTTACACGGAACCACAGTACCAAAAGTTATGCGCGGAACTCGAACGGCTGAAGATCGCGTACGAGAGCCGGCGATACCGAGGATTGGCGAGCATGAATGAGGGAGCCTTGATCTCGACCTGCGTCGATCCCTCTTCTCGGAACTTGCGACCACTGACGACCGAAGACGCAGAGACGGCAATCCGCGTCTTCATGGGAAGCCTCCCCGACTAGGGAGACGCGGCGGCCGGCGTTTGCTGTCGCTGGCTGAACCAATGCTCCAATCGTTGCGTCAGTCGTGCGATCACCAACGCGTTCTCCGAATCCTCGGACACATCGTTCCGCTCGAAAGGATCGGACTGCAAATCAAAGAGCTGCACTCTGTCCACGAGCGGATACCGAATCAGCTTCCACCGGTCTTCGCGAATCATGCGTTGGCTATCGCGGAAATAGCCAACGGTGAATTCATGCATGCTGTCGCGTTGACCTCGAATGACCGGTACCTGACTCACGCCATCGCAGTCGACCGCAGGCAAGCCAGCAAGCTCAAGTAAGGTGGGGAACACATCGCGCAGGTAGGCTTGGCCGTCGAGGACTTTTCCCGACGGGATCCCAGGACCAGCCATGACCAGCGGCACACCAATCGTATGCTCATACATGTTTTGTTTGCCACGAAGACCGTGACTTCCCATCGCCAGACCATGGTCACTGCAAAACACGATGATTGTCGAATCCAGTTTGCCGGACGATTCGATGGCGTCGACGATTCGTCCAAATTGTTCGTCCATCTGTGAAATGACGGCGTAATAGGCAGCCAAGTCGGCCTGCACCAGAGCCTTGGTCCGCGGCGTCGGCAACAACACTTCATCACGACCGCCTTGATTGCCGTGATCAAACGGATGCTCGACCCTGAAGTTGGGCGGAAGCGGCATCTGATTCGCGTCATACCGATCTTCGTAACCGGTTGGGATCAGCAATGGATCATGAGGCGCGGTGAAATTCACATGCAGAAAGAATGGTTCTTCGGACTGACCGATCACATCGATCGCCGCGTCAGCGATCAAGCGGCTGATATCCGGTGTGAGACCAACACCCAACTGCGGAAGAGGATGGTCATCGGCATCACGAAAGATCCAGCCTCTGTAACCCGTCACTTCATGCCCGCGATAATCCACCTGTGGCTTCCACCACTTTCCACCACCACCCGTGTATAAGCCCGACGTCGCCTGATATCCGTGATCGATCGGACGACCGTTGTTGTGCCACTTGCCGCTGTACCAAGTCGAATAGCCCGCCTCGCCGAACGGTTCCGGCAAAGTCGTTAGCTCCGGTTCGATCACGCGTCCAAAATCAAAGACGCCATTGCGCAATCCGCTACAACCGGTAAGGATCTCAGCACGACTTGGCGTGCAAATCGGATTCGCACAGACAGCGTGTGTAAAGACACTGCCCCGCTTGACCAAGCGATCAAGACGAGGCGTTTGGATGACAGGATTCCCCAACGCTCCGATCGTATCGGGTCGCTGGTCATCGGAAACCACGAGCACGACATTCGGCATGTCCGCCATCACGATGCCCGAAACAAGCCAGCCGAATGCGGCAACCGCCCCAAGCCACAATCGAAGTCGATCGATCATTGATCCATTGTTTCCCTTCATCACGAATCGCCGGACGGCATCTTACGATCACAACCGAGTGTCACGACAGTACGACGGTGTCACCAAGTTGCGTCGTCTACACAATCCTGCCACGCTGAGAGCCAAAGTGCTTCGCGCGAGTGCAACCCTGTTTCGCTTCAGGGACATATCGCCGTGCGGACGTCACTCTCACACATGATCACGATGGTTCACCATAACACGAGCCTGACACCGAATCTGGATACCTGATGAGCGATCGAGCAATAGATCCACAATTTCATCCTGAGCGACTCGCGGATGACACATTCGTTGCGTCCACGGCGTGTCTTTGTGGCGACGTGACAATGGAGGCCGGATCGAGCGTTTGGTTCGGCGCGATCGTTCGAGGCGACACCGAGCAGGTGGCAATTGGCGCACGATCCAACATTCAAGACCTTTCCGTGCTGCATGCTGACCCCGGATATCCATGCCGCATCGGCAACGATGTCACGGTTGGCCATGCTGCGGTCGTTCATGGTGCGACCGTGGGTGACGGTGCGTTGATAGGGATTCGCGCCGTCGTTCTCAACGGCGCAGTGGTCGGGGCCGGCGCGATCGTTGGGGCGGGAGCCGTCGTCACCGAAGGATGCGAGATTCCCGCGGGGCACCTTGCCGTCGGGATTCCTGCGAAGGTGGTTCGCGAACTCACGGACGAAGACATCGCGCGAACACAGAGAACATCGGCGCACTATGTCAACGCGGCGCAAGTGTACCGAAGGTCTCAAAGTGATTGATACCGGCGCGTCACCGAGACGGCCAACTCAGTCAATGCGTTTGGCATGCAGCGGACGCGGCGCAGCCTGCACAGCCGCCGCCACATCCTCCTTCCTTCTGTCCGCAATCGGGACCGCAGCCCTCGGACAGTAGCTTCGCGAAGTGACGGGACCGCACGATTGACTCATAGCGATCCGAAACTTCTCGCGTAATTGTCGAGGCAACCTCGTCGACCGGCCCCAGAAAATGCATCACCAACGTGCCTCCGTCGAACAACTGGTCGACATCCAGTAGCAAGGCAGTCGACCCCGCCTTGGCCAGTGAGTCACGACATGCTTCGACCGCTTCACGCTTGTGCCGTTCGAGTCGACGAATCAGCAGCTCGTCTTCCTGGGTGGTCGGTCGCAGCACGACCGCGGTCGAGACTTTGCGTGCCGACGGTGCCTCGGCCGGCTCCGCACTCGAATTATTGGGGGGCGAGGCCGATTCGAGCGACGGATTGGCAGGCCGGATGACCTCACCCAATTCGACGCCGCGGTCAGTACGCACAATCACACGGCGGCCACGACTGAGATCCGCACTGCATTCCGCCACATGGACTTCGGCTAGAGCACCGATGCGGACGTAAGAAAAATGCATGCAGATAGGGCCAAGGAGAAGACGACTTGTCGATCTTCGTCGACGGGTTCACCATGGTGGCTGATGGCGGGTAGATTTGCAAATCGGCAAACCGCTCCCAAACCGCAGAAATTCGCGTGAGATTGACGGAAACCATGTCGCTGAACCTTGAGTCCGAACCGCTAAGTCGAACCGCCACCGACCGCTACCAACAGATGGCCGATGACGTTCTGGCTGGAAAAGAGCTGTCACGAGCAGAGGCATTGTCCATTCTCGAGGCACCTGATGTCGATGTGCTGTCGATTTTGTCCGCCGGCTTTCGTATTCGGCACAAGCATTTCGGCAAGTCGGTTCAGCTCTATTTTTTGATGAGCGCGAAGAGCGGCCTCTGCCCCGAGGACTGCAATTACTGCAGCCAATCGAAAATTTCAGACGCACCGGTACCGAAACACAACATTCTGAAACGCGACGATCTTCTGGAAGCCGCTCGAATGGCATCGGAGCGTGGAGCCAAGACGTATTGTCTCGTGATCTCTGCTCGCGGCCCCAACGAACGGGAACTCAACGCCGTCGAAAAGATCGTCCCGGAAATCAAGGATAAGTATGGCCTCGATATCTGTGCGTGCCTTGGCCTCCTGTCGCGTGACCAGGCGGATCGCCTGAAGGCCTGCGGCGTGGACCGCGTCAATCACAACTTGAATACTAGCGAAGAATACTACGCAGAAATCTGCACGACCCACACCTACGCTGATCGCGTGCAAACGCTTCGCCACGTGCGAGACGCAGGCATGGAGATGTGCAGTGGCGGCATCATCGGGATGGGTGAAAAACTCGATGACATCGTATCGATGGCATTCGATCTTCGCGAACTTGGTGTGCAATCGATCCCGCTCAATTTCCTCAATGCCATCGAGGGAACACCGCTGCAGACCAAAGACGATCTGACTGCCAACGACTGCCTGAAGGCCTTGGCGATGTTCCGCTTCGTCAATCCGGAACGTGAGCTTCGCATCTCAGGCGGACGCGAAATCCATCTTCGATCTCTGCAACCGCTGGGGTTGTATGTCGCCAACAGCCTGTTCGTCGGAGATTATCTGACCACCAAAGGGCAGGCTCCCCAAGCGGACTACGACATGATCAAAGACCTTGGCTTCGACGTCACTCAGTCGGCCTGCGAAGCCTAGTGTTCGGCCCAACTCCCAGCTCGAGCCATCCAATCGCGATTGCTTGAACGGCTCGAGTTCGTGAAGTGCTGCTTTACTTCGTGACCTCTGCGGTCACTCCCGGCCAATCATCCGTGCGGAAGGGCGTCATCGGCAAGCCTTCCGAACTCTGCACGTTGCAGATCGGATTGTTCGCCCATGCGTAGCGTACGGCCACTGGGTTGGCTACCTCGTCGCTCCAGACTTCGATCGTGTCCTTGCCCGTGATCTTCGCCTGAGCTGCGACGAACACCTTGTCCTCACCGGCGATCGCAAAACCGATCGGCTCTTGAACATCGAACGTATCAAGACGTCCGCCAACGTGATCGAACTTCAACACAGCCTTGGAACCTTCGACCGACATCGACTCGAAGGAAGGGCTATGAAACGGAATGTCGAACCCATATTCGTTTGCGAGTGCCCAGCGTGCCAATCGCTTGGCAACATCTTGCTTGTTCTTGGGATGAATGTCGGACGCTTCACCAAGATCGGTAATAACGGCCTCGCCCGTGTGGGGCAATTTTGCCATCGTCATCGTCTGTGCTTCGCGTAGCTCCGCCCAATCGCTGTCGCCGGGCTGATCGACCTCAGGTCGAAAGTCAGCCAGTTGCACCCAGTAAAACGGAAAGTCACCCTGTCCCCACTCTTTCCGCCAACTATCGATCATCAGCGGAAACAGGTCTCGGTACTGGTAGGCACGTCCGGCATTGGATTCGCCTTGGTACCAAATCACGCCGCGTATGGTGTAACCCAACACAGGAAACAGCACGCCGTTGTACAGATTCGCGGGGCGATGCTGACCAGCAAGGACATTTCGTGGCGCGCGTGGTTTGCCACCCTTCTTGTTCTTTTCCCAAGCCGCAACACGTTCTTTCCACTTGTCGACCGCAGCATCGTGGTCATAGGTGTTTGCAAGGCCGTCCCACTTCGCGATCAGTTCGTCGTACTTGCCGTCTTGTTCCAAAACGTCGCGTCGAACCCATGCTTCGGCGGCCGAACCACCCCAAGCATTGTCGATCAGTCCAACCGGAACGTCCAATGTTTGATGCAACTGCCGACCAAAGAAATAGCCAACGGCGGAAAAGCTCTTGACGGTTTCGGGTGTGCAAGCTTCCCACTTCCCTTCGAATTCGTTCTTCGGCTCCTGCGAAGCAACCTGTGGTACCGAGATCAAACGAAGGTTGGGGTATTTCGCCGTCAAGGTCTCGAGATCGGGGTCATTCGAGCCGGAAACGGTCCAGGCCATATTCGACTGTCCCGAGCAAACCCAGACCTCGCCCACCAACACATCCTTGAACGTCTTGGTTTCGTCGGCTTCAATCGTCAACTCATGGGGCCCGCCCGCAGACAGTGGATCCAGCTTGACGTCGAATCGTCCCGATGCGTCGGACTGTGCCGCGCCCTCGTGTCCTGCCAGGTCGACTTTCACTTCCGTGTTTGGCTTCGTCCAGCCCCAAACGTGAATCGGCATGTCGCGTTGGACAACCATCGAGTCGCCGAAGATCGGTGACATTTTTACTTCTGCGACAGACATGGGCGCCATCAGGGCGACCAAAACAAGAAAACAACTGCTTCGAATCATGTTTGATTCCAATCAACGTGGTGGGCACAAAGGAGGGATAGGGAGGGACGATGATACCTCGACGCGTGTCGGTTTTCCGCCCCCGCGAGGTCCTGGAATTCGATCTTCGCAGATTTGTCCGCCACCCACTCCATTTTCACGGAAAGATCAAGGGCGATCTTTACTTCGTCACGGTGCCGAACTGCGACCTAACCATGATCCGATCGTGCGAAGCAGTCGATTTCGGCGGGACGCAAGCGAAGGAGGCAGTCGCTGGCGCCAGCGGCTAAACTGCAGATCTCGCCGAATCCCCGCGTCTTCGATTATCTGGAATGACACATGCCGCGTTCTCTCCTGTTCTGGGCCTGCCTACTTTTCTGCAGCTCATCGATACTCCTGTCCGACGACGCATCGGCGGCCCCTCCGAACATTCTGATTGCCATCAGCGACGACCATTCCTACCCTCACACATCCGCCTACGGGGACCCCGCGATCCAAACCCCCGCCTTTGATCGGGTCGCGAAATCGGGTGTCCTGTTTCGCAATGCGTTCACGCCTGCTCCCGGTTGCAGCCCCATGCGAGCCGCATTTTTGACCGGTCGCGAAATCTGGCAAAATCGAGAAGCGGGAACGCACGCGAGTTTCTTCCCTCGCGATCTTCCCGTCTTTACTGAACAGCTAGCCGAAGCGGGCTACCACGTGGGCATGACCGGCAAAGGCTGGGCGCCTGGACGTGCGGAAGGCTGGCCGCACAATCCGGCCGGTAAGTCGTACGGCTCGAGAAAGAACGAATCTCCCAAAGGGATTTCTGCCAATGACTATTCCGGCAACTTCGATGACTTCCTGGCCGCAAAAAGCGGGGACCAACCTTTTTGTTTCTGGTATGGCGCCAGCGAACCCCATCGGGTTTACGGATCGGGTCTCGGCGAAGCGAACGGCGTCGACCCCAACAAAATCGAACTTCCAAAGTTCCTGCCCGACAGTCAAGCGATCCGATCGGATGTCGCGGATTACATGTTCGAGATTCAGTGGTTCGACAAACACCTCGGACGAATGCTCGACCAACTTGCAAAACGGGGAGAGCTCGAAAACACACTTGTGATCGTGACCAGCGACAACGGAATGCCATTCCCCCGCGCGAAGGCAAACCTGTATGAGTTTGGGATCCACATGCCGCTAGCGATCGCGTGGCCAAGTCGAATCGGGGCAGGGCAGGACACCGATGAATTGGTCAGTTTGATTGACGTCACCCGGACCATCTTCGATGCCTCTGGCGTATCACCCAAACAAGCAGACCAGTTGTCGGGACGAAGTTTGTTGCCACGCGTGGCCTCCGATTCCGATAAGACCTCGCCGCCGCGAGAGGCAGTTTACAGCGGCCGAGAGCGTCACTCATCTTCGCGTTTCAATTCACTGAGTTACCCCTGCCGATGTGTGCGAACCCAAACGCACCTTTACATCCGCAACTTCACGCCAGAACGCTGGCCGGCTGGAACGCCCCAGAAGTACGACAAGGCGATCTACGATGTGGACGGGCAACTCGTGAGCCACAAGATGGGCAAAGAGCATGGTGGATACCATGACATCGACGATGGCCCGACGCTCCGTTGGATGATCGCGAACCGCGCGGATCCGGACGTGGGAGCACTACTTTCCGCCGCTGTTGACCTGCGTCCCAGAGAAGAACTGTACGACATCACGAGCGACCCAGCATGTCTAAAGAATCTCGCAGACGACGAAGACGCTCAGGGCGTCAAAGCCGAGTTGTCCAAGCAACTGACCGATTACCTGACACAAACGGGCGATTTGAGACAAACGGATCCTAGTGCTGGGCACGTTTGGGAATCGTATCCTCGAGTGAGCGGATTGCGTTGGTTTCCGACGCCCGAATGGGCCGAGACTGAATCGATCGTCATTCCTGTCCAAGACTGGGTCGAAAAGCGACGCCCTCGAAAGTGAGTTGCGTCGAGATTACGCCGGCAAGCAGGTCTCAGGTATCGATGCGTCGCCAATGCTGCGTCGTCAATTGCTGATGGCTAGCACACGCAAGACAACACCCGTCTTCTTCAATCGTTCCTGTGACCGAACCGATATCGTGCTGACTTCCGAGCAACCGAACTCGGTTAGCTGGTCGAATCCGGGAATCTCCACAAGTTGCTCGACCATCGCGTTCGAAAGCTTGCCGTGAATTCCGAACTCACGAATTTTGGAAATGATGCCTGACTCTTCCAGTTGCCCGATTTGATTCACCTTCAAAGCCAAGTGGAGAGACTGGAGATGTGGAAGCTCGAGTTGCAACAGTCGCTCTAAATTGATGTCCGCGCCGATCGACAGTCTTTCCAAACGTGGCATCGTCGCGACCAGTTCAATGAGTGACGTCACGTTTCTGAAATCGCACTGTCCGGCAATCCATTCGTCGGGAACGACCCCAACGGAGAATTCGCGAAGGTTGCGAAAGTCGCCGCCCATCAAGGTTGCGACTCCGTAGTCGCGGCCCGACAAGTAAGTTTGATCGCCAATCACCAAATCCTCCGACAGCTCCTCCGAACTGCAGACGGCGAGCTCTCGCAGAATCCGGCAGTGGGGCGACCGTCGAAGCTCATCGGCAAATTTCAAGCCAAGCACCTGGCACCGAATCGCCGAGAGCTGACCGCGAAAGAAACGATAGCCGTGGGAGGCAAGCCCGGCATCCATCAGCCACGGAGCCAACGAGCCAAGCCATTCTCTCGCATGCTTAAGCTGTAAGCCCTTGGCTCCATTTTCGATTTTTGGGCGGCGGTACATCGCTAAGTTCGGATCCTCGAGCGCCAGCTGCAGCCGCGTGAATTCACCCAAAGAATCGTGCTGCTCGGAGAGCCAGTCGGCGTAGATCGCGTAGCCATCGATCTCGTCGGGCTCCGTTAAGATCGCCTGCAAGAATGGCTCGTGCTCAGCCAGTCGCTCCCATATTTCATCGCTGGCCAGGCGTTTCTTTTCGGGCGTAACGCGTTCCTGATATCCAGCCTTCAGTTTTTCCGCGATGCGACGCAAATAATCTCTCTTGGCCATGGCGATCGAGTTCAGACGCACTTCTCGCGTTTGCCCGGAACTGCCAATGCGGCCGAATCGAGTCGTCAACAGAGTCCCGTCGAGCTCGATCGTCCAAAACTTGTACGACTTGTCGTCCGAGTATTCGAACCGTTTGGAAGCGATCCGTTCAGGAAGGTCTTCAGCATCTTCGTTCAAAGTCCGTCTCCCATTCATCGCACCAACAGAAGCGGAATACCAACTACAAGAGTTACGAAGATCCGACGAACCTCGACCTCACGAATTAACATCCGACAAATTTTAGCCACCAAATTCTAGCCACCGGGCTTCAATGGGGCTCGCTCAAAATCAATCATGTCTGGGCGTAGGATCGCATTCAACTCAGCGATTCCCATTACGGCTTTCTCGCGTTCCTCAACCGACGAATCCCGGACGGTCAGACGATACCAATCCAAGGCCCGAAGCATGTAGGGAATACGGTTGCGTCGAAAGCCTTTTGCCCGCGATGCCTTAAGCCACGCATCGCCGACCCCAAGTGGACTCTCCTTCCGCTCGACATAGTCGAGTTCCTTTTCTGCAGCTTCTTTGAGCGCTTGATCCGAGCAACGAGTGAAGTAAGGCAGTGCTTCGGACCACTTCGCTCTTCCCGCCGCCAGGTACTCGCCCGCCGTGACGTTCGCGTCGGGATCCTGGGGCTGTGTGCTGAGCGTGCGAATCGCCCCTTGGTAATCTTGGTACCAACGTCGCTCGGAACTGCAACGCGCCAGAAATGACCCGAGCGCCTGTGTGTTGGGTCGAGGCTTGAGACGGAATGCTCGAGCGAGCACCGGCTGACAATACTGCTCACAAAGCTCAAACCGCTCAGCTTCCAGGCAGGACTCGCCATATCGCACAACCTCTTCTAGGAACTTTGGCGCCTGATCCGCCTGCAAATGAAGACTGGCTAAGGAGAGAATGGCCCCCTGCTTACGCAACAAGTCGACGTCGTGGAACGCCGCGTCAATATCGGCCGTCACCTCAAGCGCCGACTGATAATCGTTCGACTCCAAATAACGTTGAGACGCCAGCGCCCATGCAGCGAATCGAACCGCCGAATCATCATGCGATCGATCGCCAATCTGACGCAGCTCACGAGCCTGCTGGCCAAGTTTCTTCCGAACCTGAAGCTGTTGTGCGGTTGGTGGCGCTGCCATGTCGCCCACCTGAACATTGACTGTCGCGTCCGCCGGAAACCGTTCCGCAAACTCCCTTCGCACGGCATCCGTATCTGCTGGCACGGGTAGCGGGACTCTTTCAAAGACAGGGCGTGGCTGGCGACTGACCGCAGCGTTGCGCGAATCACCAGACCGCGACGAAGAGCTGTTTCCCACGCCTGCCGCCGCATTCTCCGAACGACTGGCATTCGCCAGCTCGCGAACATCGTTCGGTGTGACAGGGCTGGCATGGCCCCCCGCTAAGAACAACCGACCGACCAAGATTCCGATGACCAGACAGGGCAGGGCCGTCAAGACGACGACCGACGGAACCACAGGAAGACGTGACGCTAGCTGCTTGCCCTTCTGCATGACCTTTGCCATGTCATACGCGCGGGAATCCAACTCAACGGATTGGTTGCTCTCTGCTGCCTTCGTTGCCTTCGATGTTCCGGCGGCACGTTGCGATGAGGGCGAACTCACCTCAGCCGATACAACGATCGTTGGCGCGATCGTTGCTGCAGGCTGTGCCGACTTGCCAGGTGACCGCAGACACTCGTCATAGGCTTCCCGCTTCTGCGGATCGAGCAAACAGAGTCTTGCCATCGAAACTTGATTGGCAACGTCGGCGGCCAGCACCGCGTGCTCTGAATTCTCGAACCGGTGCAGATAATTGAGCTGTTTGTCTGCCGCAATGTTGATGACCTCACGATCCAGCTCAAAGCGTTTCAGCCCCAGCAACCGGTAGTGATCCGGGGGCTGCTCGTGCGGCGGGATCCCCAGCCATTTGTGGAGCGGGTCGAACATCACTTTTTGGATTCTCGAGTGTTGCGACACCTTCCCCAGCCGTCGCGGGCCTTGGGATCGTCGCGGGAGTCAGCATTGTACGTGTTAACGGAGGTCAAAAAATGCTGCCCGATCACGTTCGCCGATACGGCCAGCCGAGTAAGGCGCCGATGGTCTCACGACGATCCCGAGCAAGGCCAACCGCCCCTCCGTCAATTTACGTCGGCGTGTCGCAGGTCGCCGTATCAGAGATCGCCGTGGCTTAGGTCGCTGTGTTGCAGGTCGCCGATTGGAAGTTCTGTTCCGAACCGAGATGGGCCGCCCCGCGTAACCCAACGAGCGGTTTCGCGTACAGTCTCCCAACACCGTGGCAGTCGGATGCGGACAGACTCAAACGGAAGACGTAAACATTTTGATGATGGACGATGGATCGAGCATGAGTTTCGAAGCCCACGCTCGTTCGGCCCGATCAAGCTCGACTATTCGATGACGGGCAATCTCGGGTACGATTCGCATCCCTTGGGTCGGCCATCGCTCTTCGCGTTGCCCAGCCCCGTCCACCCACTTCCCCCTCGCTCGAGGCGACGCGATTTTGGAAAGCCTTTCGCAATGGATCGTCTGGCTACTGTGCGTCACGATTTTGCCGCCATTTTTGAT
>JBPCVD010000091.1:0-6460 GCA_051010815.1 Rubripirellula sp. | reverse complement strand
TCGACGCGATCGCTCGTCAGCCCGAGGCGAGTGGCACGATTGCAACCAACATGCTGATCGCCGCCGCTTTGGTCGAAGGTGTTTCGGTCATCGCGTTGATCTTGATGCTGATTCTGTAAGTCGCCCGTCTCCGGCGACACACTCCACCGATCGGCCTCTCGAGTCCTTATCGGGCGGCGCGTGATCGCTGGATTGCTTCAACGTTCGTGCCGCGAGCGTTGGCTGCATGACAGATGACTTGAACTTTCACCCTCGTGATGATCCGCAAAGGCGAATCCATGTTGCTCCTTCCAGGTCGCGCCAGTTTGTTGGCCGCCATCTTGATGCTCGCGATTGCCCCGGCCGGCCTAGCGCTCGGTCAAGACGACAGCTCCTCAACCAGCTCGGAATCCAGCGAGGTCGCTAAGACCGATTCGGATGAAGGCCATGATGAGGCTGGTCACGGTGAAAACGAGGACGGCGAACACGATCACGCGGATGATGACAGTGGTCATGCTGATGGCGAGCACGCAGAAGCTCATGGAGGTGGCCACGGCGACCCAGCCGGAACGCCACCGCTGCTGCAGATCGACATCGGCTCGGCGATCTGCAACTTGGCTATTTTCCTCGGGGTCTTTGCAATCCTGGCGAAGTTTGTTTGGCCCACCATCCTCGGTGGACTGCAGGCGCGAGAGCAGAAAATCCATGACGACCTCGAATCTGCCGAACAGGCCAACGAGGCCGCCAAGGCACTGCTGTCTGACTACCAGACGAAACTCGACGAGGCTTCCACTCAGGTGCAGTCGATGCTCGCTGATGCGAGAAAGGATGCCGAGGCGAGCGGCCAACGCATCGTCGATGCCGCCAAGGAAGAAGCCGATCGTCAACGCGATCGTGCGGTGAGTGAAATCGAGACCGCCAAGAAGGTCGCGCTTTCGGATCTCGCTGGTCAAACATCCGACATGGCGATCAACGTTGCCAAGCAGGTAGTTGGCCGTGAGCTGAAGGCGGATGATCACGCCGATCTGATTCGTCAGGCACTTGAACGTCTGCCCAGTAACAACTAGTCCCGCCCGAGATTCCGAAGCGAGCGAAAGCGATCAATGACTGAAGAAGTCAAACACGAAACGGTGCTCGACACCGGTGCTGAGCAGCTGGGCAAGACTTACGCCCGAGCACTGATCGGCGCCGCACAGAACGCCGGTGTTGCCGATCAGGTAATTGAGCAACTTGGACGCCTGGTCGATGAATACCTGGCTGGCAGTTCACAGCTGCGGTCCGCTTTCGCTTCGCCGCGAATTGATGAGGCGGAGAAGGTTCGCATCATCGACCGCATCTTTGGCGATGAGTTCGACCCCATTCTGGTCAAGTTTCTGAAGGTCATGGCTGGCCGCGATCGACTCGGGTACGTCTCCGCAGTCCGCTCGGCTGCTGAGGACATCCACGACGAGATGATGGGCCGCGTGGTCGCTTCGGTCCGAACCGCAGTTCCGCTCGACGATGACTTGCGAGGCAAGATTCAGGATCAACTCGGATCGATGATGAACAAGCAAGTTCGTCTACGCGAGTCGGTTGATCCCGAATTGATTGGTGGAATGATTATCCGGATCGGTGACCGCGTCTTCGACAGCAGCGTGGCCAACCGGCTCAGCAAAATGGCTCAGCGGACGCGGACCGGTTTCTCAAGCCAATTGATGGAACGTTTTAGTCAGTTTACCTCTGAATAGTCGGGCTTGCCGGTGACTCAACCGGCGACACAACACCAACCCAATACCCACAACATCGCCGGACATCTTTGACCGGCTTTCACACATCTATCGAACAGATCCATGAAATTCAGTAGTGACGAAATCGCCTCGGTCTTGCAACAAGAGATCGAACAGTTCGACAGCAAGATCGATGTCCGCGAAGTCGGGACCGTCTTGGAAGTTGGTGACGGGATCGCGCGTGTCTACGGCCTATCTGGAGTGATGGCCGGTGAAATGGTCGAGTTCCCCAATGGAGCAATCGGACTCGCCTTCAATCTCGAAGAGAACTCAGTCGGCGTGATCATTCTTGGTGATTACCTGACCATCGAAGAGGGCGATGAAGTCAAAGCGCTCGGCACACTGTTGTCGGTTCCCGCCGGCGACGCAGTGGTCGGTCGCGTCCTCGATCCCCTCGGTAATCCACTTGATGGCAAGGGCCCAGTTCAAACCGATGTGACTCGCCCAGTCGAGGTCATCGCAACGGGTGTTGCCGAGCGACAACCGGTGACCGAGCCGATGCAGACCGGCATCAAGGCGATCGATGCCATGACACCGATCGGTCGCGGCCAGCGAGAACTGGTCATTGGTGACCGCAAAACCGGCAAGACCGCCATCGCGATTGACGCGATCCTGAATCAAAAGGGCAAGGGCGTGAAGTGCTTCTACGTGGCGATCGGCCAGAAGGACTCTTCAGTCGCCGGCGTCGTTGGTGCTCTCGAGCGTCACGGTGCAATGGATTACACAACCGTCATCGTCGCAGGTGCTTCGGCTCCAGCCCCACTTCAGTACGTTGCTCCCTATGCGGGCACCGCGATGGCTGAAGAGTTCATGTTCAACGGCGGGCACGCATTGGTCGTCTACGATGACCTTTCCAAGCAGGCCACCGCTTATCGTCAGATGAGCTTGTTGATGCGTCGACCACCGGGACGCGAAGCCTACCCTGGTGACGTGTTCTATTGTCACAGTCGTCTGCTCGAGCGTTCGGCGAAACTTTCCGATGCACTCGGTGGCGGTTCGATCACGAGTCTTCCGATTATCGAAACACTTGAGGGTGAGGTTTCCGCTTACATCCCGACGAATGTGATTTCGATCACGGACGGACAGATCTACCTGCAACCCGACCTTTTCTTCGCCGGTATCCGCCCCGCGATGAACGCCGGTATCTCGGTCTCACGTGTTGGTGGTAACGCCCAAGTCAAGGCGATGAAGAAGGTTGCCGGCGGCTTGCGTCTTGACCTCGCAGCCTTCCGAGCCCTGGAAGCATTTGCTCAGCTCGGTACCGACCTCGATGACGCAACGCAGGCACAACTCGATCGCGGCTATCGAATGGTCGAACTGTTGAAACAACCGCAGTACGCACCAATGAACGTCACCGATCAGGTGCTCAGTCTCTACGCTGGCACGCGAGGATTCCTCGACGATGTCCCGGCAAAGGCAGTTCCACAATGGGAATCTGACTTCCTGCAGTTCGCCAGAGACAAGCACGGCGACATGGTCAAGCTGCTTGAAGAGAAGAACGATCTTTCGGACGAAGTGGTCGAAAAAATCGAAGCCTGCATCAGCGACTTCAAGACCGGTTACAAGCCGATTGTTCCTGAATAGGCATATCCGCCGTTCATTTTCGATTCCCTCGCCCCCACGTTACCAACGCCTCCAACGCCGATTGATTCATGGCCAACGCCCGCGCCCTCGACAAGCGACGAAAGTCGATTCGCAACATCCGCAAGATCACGCGGACGATGGAGTTGATCGCGACCGCGCGCTACAAGAAGGCGATGGATCGTGCGCATGCGGTCACCGCCTATACGGATCGCTTGTCGCAGATTGTCAGCAGTTTGTCCGCAGCTGGTACTGAAGTGGAACATCCTCTGCTGCAACCGCGGGAGAACCCCAAGGCAGCCAAGGTACTTGTGCTGGCCAGCAATCGCGGTCTGTGCGGTGGTTACAACGCCGGCATCCTTCGCGCATCGCTTCCACGCATCAGTGAGTTGCAGTCGACGATCAGCAACGTAACGGTCGATGCTAGTGGAAAACGGGGTGTCAACGGATTGAAGTTTCGGGGCATCGATACCGACCAGCAGTTCCTCCAGTTCGAAGACCAGCCTGCGTACGACGAAGTCGACAAGATTGCGTCCGCGTATCTGGAACAGTACATCACCGGACAGATCGATCGACTCGACGTTGTCTACACAAAGTTCATCAGCACCGCCCGGCAGGAGGCGATGGTCGAAACGCTTTTGCCGCTCGGCTCATTGGGCGACTCTGATGATCAAAGCAACGAAGCAAGTGGCTTAGGCGCTGGCAACAATACTCAGTTCGAATTCCTGCCGTCGGCCGAAAGCATCCTCGAAGAGGTTGTCCCGACCAGCTTCAAGGCGAAGCTATTCAAGTGCTTCCTTGACGCAGCGGTCAGCGAGCAGGTCGCCCGAATGATCGCCATGAAGGGCGCCACCGAGAGTGCGGGCGATATGATCAAGCAACTCTCGATGACGTACAACCGCGCACGTCAGAGTCAAATTACCGGCGAGATCATGGAGATCATCGGTGGCGTGGAAGCACTCAAGGGATGATGCCCTCAGCCAACCGCCCGGTCCAAGTTTCTAACCTACACATCAGCTAACCCTCTCTTTCAGTCACGAACATGTCTACCGCAACCGAAAACACCTTGGGCCGCGTCACGCAAGTGATTGGATCGACCTTTGACATTGAGTTTCCAGAAGGCCACATGCCAGCGATTTACAACGCTGTGGCAATTCAGTCGGAACACAAGGGCGTTAAGATCGACTTGGTCGGCGAAGTGCAACAGCACCTTGGCGGCGGCCGCGTACGAGCCATCGCCCTCGGTAGTACCGATGGAATGATGCGAGGCATGGACGTCGTCGATACAGGCAAGCCCGTAAGTGTCCCTGTGGGAACAGCGACCCTCGGCCGCGTGTTCAACGTGCTTGGAAAAGAAATCGACGAGCGTGGTCCGGTTGAGGCTGACCGTTACGACCCAATCCACCGCCAGGCTCCTCCGGTAAACGAGCTCTCGACGAATACCGAAGTGTTCGAGACGGGGATCAAAGTTGTCGACTTGCTAACCCCGTTCGTTCGCGGTGGTAAAGCGGGACTGTTCGGTGGTGCCGGTCTCGGCAAGACGGTGATTCTGACCGAGTTGATCGCTCGTATCGCAAGCAGCCATGGTGGTTACTCCGTCTTCGCGGGCGTCGGCGAACGAACTCGCGAAGGAACCGACCTCTGGCTTGAAATGCAGGAAACGGAAATCGGTGATACCGGCCGAAAGGTCATCGAGCAAACCTGCATGGTGTTCGGCCAAATGAACGAGCCACCAGGATCTCGTCTGCGTGTCGCTCTTTCCGCATTGACCATGGCGGAGTACTTCCGCGACTCAACGGGTGCGGACACGCTGTTGTTCGTCGACAACATTTTCCGCTTCTCGCAAGCAGGCTCCGAAGTTTCGGCACTTCTCGGTCGTATGCCATCGGCAGTTGGATACCAACCAACGCTGGCCACCGAAATGGGTGCGTTGCAGGAACGAATCACGTCCACCAAGAAGGGCGCCATCACGTCGGTGCAGGCCGTCTATGTACCTGCTGATGACCCGACCGACCCGGCTCCCGCGACCGCCTTTGGTCAGCTCGACGCGTTCATTTATCTCGAGCGTTCGATTTCGGAGAAGGGAATCTACCCCGCCATCGATCCACTCGCTTCGAACTCTCGTATTCTGGACCCTCAGTACGTCGGTGATCGCCACTACGCAATCGCTCGTCGCGTGCAGACAATCCTACAGCGGTACCGTGAACTCCAGGACATCATCGCGATTCTGGGTGTCGACGAATTGAGTGAAGACGACAAGATGGTCGTGCATCGCGCACGTCGAATCGAACGATTCATGAGCCAGCCTTTCTTGGTCGCCGAAGTCTTCACCGGCAAACCGGGTGAGATCACTCCGCTAGCTGAGACGATTCGCAGCTTTGAAGAGATTTGCGATGGCAAGTGGGATCACCTGCCCGAACAGGCCTTCATGTACGTCGGTGTCGTCGAGCAAGCCGAAGCACAAGCCAAGAAGATGGAAGAGAAGAAATAGCCATGGCACTTCGATGCGTAGTAGTCACTCCTGAACGAACGCAGCTTGACCGCGAGGCCGAGTACGTTTCGCTTCCGATGGCCGACGGTGAACTTGGAATCCAAACGGGCCGAGCGCCGATGATCGGTCGACTCGGGTACGGCACCCTGCGTCTGCAGACTGCGGCCGGACCTGAGCGGTACTATGTCGACGGAGGGTTTGCCCACGTCGAGGGGGATGTTGTGAACATCCTTACCGGCAAGGCGGTCGCCGTCGATCTGCTTGACAGCGACGAGTCACGCGATGCGTTGGCTTCCGCGTTGGAGCTTCCCGGCAACACCCCGGAAGAGTCGCAGATCAAAGCGACGGCTGTCCAACGAGCCCGCGGTCAGCTCCGCGCTTCGAGGTAATCTCCCACGCGAGTAACGAGGTCAAACCAGTCGCATCTTGCCGGCTCGGGCCTCGGTCGGTGCTGAATGCGACGCGAGATCTTCGCCGTTGTTCCGACAATTGAGTTTGGCGACGTCGCTTGGAAATTGGGTCGTTGCTGCCCGTTCACACCGGGGAAGGATCGACCGCCGGTCCTTGCGAACTCGAGTTTCTATCGCGGCGGCATGGGTGGCCATACCGGCTAGTTGAGCCTCCGACTACTTCAGCCCCAGAC
>JBPCVD010000090.1:0-4298 GCA_051010815.1 Rubripirellula sp. | reverse complement strand
GACTAAAGCCAGCCCCGCGCAAGCCAAAACCAGATCGCACGAGCGTACTTTCCACCGTCCGACGCGATCGAAATTCGCGCATTGGTGGTCTCTGTAAGCCACGAATTGTCCGCCGATTCATTCGCGTCGGAATCCGGTGGGGAGTAGAAGAAAAAGGAAACGCTGATGCATTCGTTTTCCAGAATAGCATCCCGAAAGTGCCCGGTGTGGGATCCAAGATTATCTTTTTGCATCCGGCCACTGCCCCCCATCGGTGATATTCCAAATCCCCCCTTTATCGTTCTTCTCACGGGCATCACTGAGGAACGTTGCATGGCGCTCGCCGGACGCTTAAGTTCATGGCCTCTTCTACTCGCAGCGCAACCTGTAACCCACGGTATGCCAGATGCGCAACGCTCGCTCCTTCCCGGACTCCCGACTCGGTTTCACTTTGATCGAGATATTGGTGGTGATCGCGATCATCGCCATTTTGATTGGTCTACTAACACCTGCGATCCAGGCCATCCGTGAATCGGCCCGGCAAACCCAGTGTCGTAATCACCTCAAGCAGATGATCGTCGCCTGCCAAAACTACGAGGCAGCGTTCGGACAGTTTCCTGGGTATGGCGGCGAACGCGCTCCGGTCCGTGTGCACTACCCTGATAGCCGAACCCAAGATCGTTCTCTGACAAGTGGCAGCTGGATGATCCAGACCATGGTGTATATGGAAAACGATGATCTGGCGGAGCCGCTTTCGCAACTTGCCAACCTCGTTGAGATTTCGCCCAACGACAAAATGCACGCACTGCTGCAAAAACCAGTCGGGCAGTTCAACTGCCCGACGCGGCGTGATGCGCGGGCCTATCCACTGATCAAAGATTACGAAGCGCGTTATGGCTCCTCAGCCGCTCGAACGGACTATGCCATGAACGGTGGCGCCGCGGAGGAAGCGCGAGGGGTGCGGATCAAGAGCACCCGCGACGGGGTTTGGAGGCTGGGCTTGAGCAACTTGTCTCGCAAAATTGTTGACGGCTTGAGTCAAACGTACATGATTGGCGAGAAGGCCATGAACCCGTCTAACTACGAGAGCGGAAGTGACTTCGGAGACCGCTCGCCCATCATGGGATGGAACAATCGCAGCGGCGCTTCCAACTCGTATGTTCGGTATGCCGTTCGAAGCGCGCGACAAGACCGCATTGAGAACTGCTTCATATGCCACGATTTCGGCAGTGCCCACCCAGCGGGCTGGAACGCGGCGATGGCCGATGGCTCGGTCAGGATGTTTGACTACTCGATGGATCTGCAAGTCCACCTGCAAAACGCCTCGATTAACGAAGGCGAAGATCCCTGGGAATAGCAGGCCTGACTGAGCACCCACACCATGATCGATCAGTGGGCAGCGGGCAGCGGGAATTCGCGAATGACTAAACCGAATGAAGTTTCATCCATCCAAGGATGACGAAAACCCATTTTCGGTCATGCCATTGCATCAAAATTGATATTGCACGAGCGATCCCCATTCTAAATTCATCGGGGATCTGGTTGCTCCCTTTTGCGGCGCGAGAGAATCGCGCCCCCTGAGAAGATCGCCAAAATGACCGTACTGGCCGGCTCCGGAACAGAGGTCACGCTGCTTGCCGTTGTGTAGCCCAGATCGAGAAAAGATCCGAGCGTCGTTTCACTGATACACGTGTTTGAATTTAACCAGCCGGTCATCCGCATATCACGCATGTCAGCAACATCACTTGCCCTCGTAATGCCAGTCAGTCGGGTGCCACCGTTGACTTCGTCCCAATGTCCATACGCAGTACCTTCGGGAACGATGCAACTTCCGGCGAGTGGCTAAATTCCGCCTGATGTTTCGCATCCTGGTGACGGACAAGATTCTTTTCGATGATCCTTCTTGCAAATGTTTTGCATTTGTGATTGACGGCGGCTCGTTGCTAGATTCAAATGCACAAGTCTTGCATGTAGGTACTCGGTTCACTGGAGGTCCCCGTGAGAATCACTCGCTCTTCTCGCATCCGCTTCGCGACGATCCTGCTCGTTCTCTCTCTATTCAATTGTTCGACGCAGGCCTCGAAATCGACGGCGCAGGAGTTGGCATCGGCAAACGAGTTGGCATCAGCAAACGAGTTGGCATCAGTAAACGAGTTGGTGGCGGTGCAAGTCGTTGCGCTGGACCGATTCTCCGCCGACCTGTTGCGTGCCACGTTTCCATCCATGGAATTCCAACTGCTTGTGAAGGTGGATGACGAACCGTTCGAATCGCTGAACGCTCGCGCATGGTTGATTCGAAATGCCCGAGTGCTTGTCTTTCGGTCCGATCGACTCTCGATCACATCGCAGTTGTTCCGAGAACGATTGGTCACCCAAGGGGTTCGCGCCGTTGATCTGGCCGATCACTTTTCTCCAAGCCGACCCCTTCATGGCCAGCACAGGGATGCGGATTTCGACTTCCTGACGCCGATCGAACGACATTCCATCGCGACACAGTTGGCAGTGGGTCAAGTTCGCGGAGCCACACAACATCGTCGAGGATTTCGCCCCTGAATCACGCTTCGCAAGGTGTGATGATTGGCCAGACATTCAGCATGCTCCGAAAGTGAACGCGCCGTGGGTCAATGACGCAAGAAACGCAACGAATGCTTCCGTAGTACCGGCGCTGGACCACTTCGCACTTTGGATTACACCGCTCGGAGGTTTGTTGCTGGTCTTGGCCTACCTCACCAATCGTCGATTCACCTGCCGATGTGGCTGTTGCCCATCGGACTCCGCTGGTCCGGCGTGACTTGGGTTCGCAAAACTCTTGGTGCCCGGTTGATTTCACTTCCAACCACGACTGTGATTTTCACGCGTCATGTCATTCATCACATCAGATGCGCGGAACGGACCCATCGGCGAAGCTTTGCCGGTCAATGAGTTTCGAACCGTGCAGCCGTTGAGTCGCCCTGAGATGCTCCGCGAAGAGGGTATCGCACTGCTGAGTCAACAGTGTTGGTGTTGGGGACGCGACATCCTGCGACCCCAGGGGAATTGGCTGCTGGAGAGTGGCTTTGAACGGATCGAGCCACCTGAAGGCCGGGAGAATTGTCCCAGCATTTATCGAATAACGCTTGCGGACAGCAGTCTGGTTGCGCTTCGAGGATTCGGTGTGTTCTACGGGAATGCGGAGTTGGGTGGCGTTTTTCTTCCTCGCTTCACGTTCACGCCGCGCTACACAAAACACGCGACACTGCGGCACCAACCCTGGACGGAAGCTGATCTGCCTCGCATGCAACTGCCAAGTGCTAGCACGCAGAATCAATGTGCGTCACTTTTGCTGCGGCTGCTCGATTGGATTCGACAGTACGAAGTGAATGTCGTGAATCAACTTGGACTGGACTATCGTCGCCAGACGCTCGCGAAGTGGAACGACGGGCATCGCCGATTCATTCCCGCAGAGAGATTTGCGTCGACATGGCGTCGACTTTCGATCCGTATCGCTGGCAACTTGGCGTCCCTTGGCCCTAGTCACATCACAGACAGGATTACGGATGATTCCCGAGTCGTATGAACAGTGGGTGCATTGCATTACTGTTCGCTGCCGTATCGCCCTGAGCGCGGAGTACGTCGCCGAACGCCTGAGTGTATTGCGAAATACTCATCATTCACAGACACGCGATTTTCGACGCCTGTATGGAGATGAACATTGGAAACGCGTCATTGGCTGGTTCGAAAAGAGCGAATTACAAGCTGCAAAGTGAACATAACAGAATGCAACGAGTGGGCATGATTCAGATGCCTTCGGTCGAGACATACTTCGAATGTCTCAGTTGTGTTTGATCCGTTTGGCCATTCATCCGCCTGAGCTAAGATGGAAGGACCAATCGGAAAGTGTAGACCATGCCGATGGAAAGAATTAAGCCAGCTCGAATGGCAGGCCATGGAAGCTGTGACATCCAAGACCGAGAATTCAGGAGCCGACTTCCGAACATCTGAACGAAGATTCCGACGCAGGTCAGCGACGAGGCTATCCCTGCGGCGAACAATCCGATCACGGCATACGCGGCCATCGGCGATCCCGATGACATGCTTGTGAAGTAGGCAGCCATGGCGGAGGGGCAAGGTAACAAGCCAAACGCGACCCCTAAAAGTGCGCTCATGGAATAGCTTGTGCGCGAACCACCTTTGGAGTTTGGTTCGTTGCCACTGCATTCGTGCTTGTGGGCCGAACATCCACACTTGGCAGGTTTGGCCCTCCATGCAGAGAACGCCATCCACAATCCGACGGCCATCACCAGGCCGGCGCTGACCCATTGCAGACTTCGGTTCACCAT
>JBPCVD010000089.1:0-3259 GCA_051010815.1 Rubripirellula sp. | reverse complement strand
GTCTGCATCTGCCTCACCGGCGCTGTCGCCTTCTGCGGCACTATCACTGTCGGCGGCACTATCACTGCCGGCGGCGCTGTCACTGCCGGCGTTGATGTCCGCCTCGCTCGCTGCTTTCGCATCCCCGGCATCTTCCGTTGCGGGTGCTTCCGTTGCCGCGCCGTCTTCAGGCAGCTCCAGTCCCTTCGAATCGCTAGGAGCTGAATCGCCTTCGGTCGCCGGTGCTTCCATCGCACCATCCTCGGGCAGACCGAGTCCGCCTTCCAGATCTCGAGGAGCGACATCGTCATCCGAACTCAGATTCAACGCGGGCAGATCGATGTCTGGCAAACCTGGGATCTGAGTCGACGGTGGCATTGATGGGTCGAGGTTGGCAGGTGCCACGGCGGCAAAGTTCTGGTCCGCAAACCAGGTCAAAAACTCTTTCGATTGCGCTGTCGACAGCGATTGAATCCGTTGCTCTGCACGCTCGACCATCGCCTCGGATTCGTTGATGACCACGACTTGCTCGTAGGCTTTGACGGCATCGTCAACATTGCCAAGCGATTCAGCAGCTTGCGCGATCCCAAGGTGAGCGCGCGATTTGAGCAGAGTGTCTTTGGATTTGGCGGCTGCATCCGTCAGGACCAGCGTCGCGTCATCGAGCAATTCTTTTGCGTCATCACGATCCGTGTACAAAGCCTCGATACCTTGAGAGACGTATTGGAGTCCCTGGTAGAGCCTGGCCCACTCGCCAGCGGTGGTGTTTTTGTACTGATCACTGACGCGAAACAGCTCTTCTGCTTCTTGAGCCCCGGATGCTTGAAGCAGGTTGAGCGTCGATTCGCTGCGTTGCTCGTTCTCACGGGTGGAGTAGAAGCCCGCGGCGATTGCCAAAACGAAGGCACCGATCAGGACCACGGCGATGAGCTTCGAATAGGGCTCGATGACCTCGTTGACTCTGCCCAGATAAGCGGCCAAATCGTTTTGTTGTAGTTCGTGACGTCGTTCGGTTTTCATGTTCGTTTTCGATTCGAGCTGAGCCGCCGTGCTTGGCGTGTAAGCCAGAAGTATAGAAATCGGCTGACTTTAGCGTCAATAGAGCCAACATTTCTGGCCTCAATCTCCGGAAATTGGGCACCATTCGGGGCAGATAGCTTCCCGGGCTGACGCAGGGTTCCCAATTTGGGACGGGATCGTCGATTGCGGTCACGCTACCGATGTTGCACGGAAGCGATGGCTTGCAACGAGCGGTTGGCGAACGGGGGAGCGCGAAACGGGCCACGCGTTGACGATCGCTGACTCAGTCTTCGTTGTCGCGAGTCAGGTGTCCGCTGCGGTTGATCGCCAACAGCAGCCACAGCATGACGGTGATGCTGCCGCAGAATCCGATCAGCCCAAGCAAGCTGATATCTTTCAGGGCCAGCCAGCTCTCGTTATGGAACAGCAAGGGCGGCACCTTCATCGCCAGCAACAGCGACGAACCCAGGAAGACCGCGCTGGTCATCAAACCCAATACCATTCGATTCACGGTGGGGCCGAGTCGTTGATGTTCCAGCGTCATGCGGACCTCACCACGTCGCGCCTGACGCAGGAGCGAAATCATCTCGTCGGGTGCTGCCTCAAGAAAATTCTCGGCCTCCAAATAAATTCTTCGGGCCTGGCGGATGCGACGATGAGGGCTGAGGCGTCTGGCCATCGAGCGCCGCATGAAGGTCCGGACCACGTCGAGCGTGTCAAAGCTGGCACCGAGTTCGCGAAGCGTGCCCTCTAGCGAAATGAGCATCTTCAGCAGGAGTGCCGATTGGTTTGGCAATTTAATGGCGTGGCGATGAAGGATATCGCTCAGTTCATTCAGGGCGCCGGTCAGATCGAACTCACCAAGGTTTTGCCGGCCGTAGGTGCCGATGAATTCCGCCACATCAATCGCAAGCGAGGAGTCGTCGAGCGTGGGTGGTGCGTCACCGATGCGGCGAATCAACCGCATCAATCGATGTTGATCGCCGGAGGAGATGGCAACCAACATCTCTTCAATCGTTTCACGCAGATTCTCGTCGATGCGGCCGACCATGCCGAAGTCGAGAATCCCCAGGCCGCCCCCCTCCATCACGATCAGGTTGCCGGGGTGAGGGTCCGCATGAAACAACGCTTCGTCAAACAGCATGGTCAAGTAGACGTCAGCGATCGTCTCAGCAAGGTGCTGTCTCAATTCCTGGTTTTGGGCCGGAGGCTCCGTTTCTTCTGGAAGCTCGGAGGTCGCCGACACCGCTCTGTCGGACGCCGAGTTTGTCGCTTGCACATCGGCCAGCGAGGTGGAATCCGGTTCTTGCTCCAAAAACTCCGCGAGCGGTTGCCCGATCAACTCATCCATGACGAGCACCCGGCGCGTGCACAGCGAGTTGATGGGACGGGGGATGATCACGTCGCAGTTCTTGCGGTTGAAGATCTCCGCGAAGTGGTCGAGGTTTTGTCGTTCGCGGCTGAAATCGAGTTCGCGAGTAATCATCGGCGCGAGTTGACGCACCATGTCACCTGGAGCCCAGGCCGAGAGCGTTTCGACCCGTTCGGCCAATTGCGCCAGTCCCGCCAGCACTTCCATGTCCTGCCGCATCGTCCGTTCGATGTCGGTGCGTTGCACTTTCAAGACGACACGAGTGCCGTCATTCAGCGTGGCGCGATGGACCTGTCCGATGGACGCGGTGGCCAACGGGTTTGGGTCGATGGATTCAAAGTGGGTTTCGTAGTCGTCTCCCAGTTCGTTGCGGAGCGTCGTGCGAACCTGTTCAATGTCATCCGGGCGGACGTTGGCTCGGAGGCCTTTGAGTTCTTCGCCCAGGCTGGGGCCGACCAAGTCGGGACGCGAGGCCAAGACCTGTCCGAGTTTGATGAAGGTCGGACCGAGGTCGGTCAAAGCCATCCGAACGCGTTCTTCTCGCGAGTATTGCGACAGCGGAACGCCCCCGCGATCCTTCAACGCGTCACGGAAGGGCAGGCGAAAGTGGGTTAGCCAGTCGGCCAGTCCGTATCGGCGCAGCACCGCTAAGATTTCCCGCCACCGCTTCAGATTGCGGTACAGTTGTGGGATCGCGGTGATTTTCATGTGGTCTGTGGAACGAAAATACGAAGGTCAGCGTAGTGATCGGGTGGCATACAGGAGTTTTCTGGGGCGACCGACGTGAACGTCCCATTGTGATTGCCTGTGGAGTGATTCGTGTCACTCGCCTCGATCTTTCCTAGGAGATCTTTTCTTTGGCTTGGATCCAACCTCTACTTTTACCGC